>NZ_JBEZZB010000120.1:0-33646 GCF_040638955.1 Actinoplanes sp. NPDC024001 | reverse complement strand
GGGCGAAACAAGCGCGGGACCGCGTGAAGGTGCCGACGAGAAAAGGGGGTTCACGATGACCGGTCCACGGCGCAACGAGGGATCGCGCCGGACGGCTTACTACGAACGGGTGGTCGTCTATGTCTGCCGGGCGCCGGTGCGGCGGACCACGCGCAACAGGTACTCCTTGCGGTCGAGCGGGTCCGGGCCGATCCGTTCGCGGGACGGGACCGGGCCGCGGACCGGCGCGTAGTGGTCGAAGGCGCTCTCCAGCACGCCCTCGCCGCGGGTGAGCCCGGGCAGCCGGCGGGTCAGCTCGTGCACCCGCGCGGCCGGAATCTCCCCGGTCACCTCGGCCGCGCCGGTCGCCAGCGGCACGGCGCCCAGCCGGGCCAGCACCGGCAGCAGCGTGGGAACGGTGTCCGCGGGCACCTCGGCGCGGAACGCGTGGATCGGCTCGTGCACCACCGTGCCGGCCCGGCGCAGGGCGGTCATCAGCACCATCGGGGTGAGCAGGCGGAAGTCGGCGCCGGTGCTCGACATGCTCTTGTCGAAGATGGCGTGCGAGTGGGACTGGCGCGGCGAGTACCCCGAGTGGGTCATGGTCACTTCGCAGTCCGGCACCTCCCAGCCGTGCAGGCCCTGCCGCAGGGACTCGCGCACGGTCTGCTCGACGGCCGTGAAGAACGCCGCCGGCATCGACCCCAGCTCGACGCCGAGCCGGAAGGTGACCCCCGAGCCGGCCGGCGCCGGCGCGACCCGCAGGCCGACGGTGGCCAGGAACGGGTTCGGCTCCACCTTGTTGAACTCGACCGCCTCGCCGGCGCCGGCCGGGCGCTCGATGCAGATGGTGGTGGTCTCGCGGAAGGTGACGGCCAGGCCGTACTGCTCGGCCAGGGTCGCCTCGACCACCTCCTTCTGCACCTCGCCGTAGAGCGAGACGTAGACCTCCTGCCGCTCGTCGTCCTGCCGCAGGTTGATCAGCGGGTCCTGCTCGGCCAGCTCGGCCAGGGCCGCGTGCAGGGCGCCGCGCTGCGCACGGCGGGACGCGAGCACGGCGGTCTCCAGGCTGGGCGGGGCGAATTGCGCCTGGCCGGTGCGCTTCGGGCGTACGCCGAGAGCGTCGCCGATCCGCACCGAGCCGAGGCCGCGCAGCCGGCCGATCTCACCCGCCGTGATCGCGTCCCGGGTTTCGCATCCGCCGTCCGTGAAGACCTCGATGCCGGTGATCCGGTCCGGTCCGGCGGTGTCGCGCACGCGCAGCGTGCCGGTGAACATCCGCAGGTAGGCGAGTTTCTCGCCGGCCGGCCCGCGATCGACTTTGAACACCGTGGCGGCCGACGGCCCGTCGGTGGCGCCGGTCGCCGCGGGCAGCAGCCGGGTGATGCCGTCGATCAGGTCGTCGATGCCGGCGCCGGTGATCGCCGAGCCGAAGTAGACCGGGTGGACCCGGCCGTGGACCCGCAGCGGCGGTGGCGGCCGGTCCTCGACGAACGCGGCCAGCACCCGGTCGTCGTGGTCGGCCAGGCGCAGCCGGTCGACCTCGGAGCGGACCTTCGCGTCGCGGGTGCCGAGGTGCTCGACCCGGCTCATCGGGACGATCGCCGGGCTCAGCCGGGTGGCGATCTCGTCGAGCACGCCGTCGAAGCGGGCGCCGGCGCGGTCCACCTTGTTGACGAAGATCAGCGTCGGGATGCGCAGCCGGTGCAGGGTGCGGGCCAGCACCCGGGTCTGCGCCTGCACGCCCTCCACCGCCGAGGCCACCAGGACGGCGCCGTCGAGGACGCCGAGGACCCGCTCCACCTCGGCGATGAAGTCCGGGTGGCCGGGAGTGTCGATCAGGTTGACGGTGCGGTCGCGCAGCGGGAACGACACCACGGCTGACTTGATCGTGATGCCGCGGCGGCGCTCCAGGTCGAGCGTGTCGGTCTGGGTGCTGCCGTCGTCGACGCTGCCGAGGTGGTCGATGACCCCGGCGGTGTGCAGCAGCCGCTCGGTGAGGCTGGTCTTACCGGCGTCGACGTGGGCCAGGATGCCGAGATTGAGAATTGACAAGCGTCATGTCCTTAACGAGGGTGCGGACTCCTTCCGGGTGGGACATGAACGCAGCGCGCATCTCTCGGCTCTTCCTGCTCGGCGATCAGAACCCGCCCAGCTCATCAGGGGCAGCGGGAACCGGCAACCGAATTTAGGGTCATCGGATGGTCCTCGCGCGTTACGCCGGCATCCGTCCCGCCGCTGTCCTGGGCTGCGCCACCACCGGCGACGTCGTGGACGCCGTCGCCGAGGCCCGGCGGGCCGGGCTGCCGGTCGTGGTCCGCGGCGGCGGGCACTGCTTCGCCGGCCGGTCCAGCACCACCGGCACGGTGATCGACGTGAGCCCGCTGACCGGCGTCCGGGTGGACGGCGACCGGGTGACCGTGGCCGCCGGCACCCGGCTGGCCGAGCTCTACGACCGGCTCGCCGCGCACGGCCGGACCGTGCCGGCCGGCTGCGGCGCCACCGTCGGCATCGCCGGGCTGACCCTCGGCGGCGGCCTCGGCATCCTCGGCCGCAGCCACGGCCTGACCTGCGACAGCCTCGTGTCCGCGACGGTCGTGCTGAGCGACGGCACGGTGACCGAGGCCGGCGACGACCTGCTCTGGGCGCTGCGCGGCGGCGGCGCGCCGGGGGTGGTCACCGCGCTGACCTTCCGGACCGTGCCGGCCCCCGACTCCACCGCCTTCCGGCTCACCTTCCCGGCCGACGCGGCGGCCGACGTGCTCGACGCCTGGCAGCACGCGCTGCCCGAGCTGGAGGAGGCGTTCGCGCCCAGCCTGGTGATCACCTCGCAGCCGTCGGTGACCGTGTTCGGCGCGGTGCCCGGGCTCGCGGCGGTGGATCACCTGATCGACCGGATCGGGGTGCGGCCGTCGTCCGACGGGCGGCAGCACGGCACGCACCACGCGACGAAACAGTGGCTGGCCGGCGACGGCGACCCCGGATACGCGTTCCTGCACTCGGAGTTCTTCCGGGAGCCGGTGCCGGCGGCCGCACTGGTCGAGCGGCTGCTCGCCGACCGCCCGGGGGAGGAGCGGGAGCTCGACTTCAACCCGTGGGGCGGCGCCTACGGCCGGGTGGCGCCGGACGCGACCGCCTTCCCGCACCGCGACGCGCGGTTCCTGCTGAAACAGACGGCCACCGTCACGGCGGGGGAGCGGCCCGGCCCGTGGCTCGACGAGTCGTACGCGATCACCCACCCGTACGGCACCGGCGGCGCCTACCCGAACTTCCCGGAGCCGGGACTGCCCCTGGAGGCCTACCACCTCGGCAACACCGAACGGCTGCGCCGGATCCGCGCCGCCTACGACCCTGCGCGGATGTTCACCGCTTGACTCTCGACCTGCATGAGGCACCACCCTCGACGTCATGATCACCATCGAGGAGCTGCGGCCGATCCTGCGGGCCGCCTGGGACGCCGACACCTGCGACCCGCACGACTATCCCTGGCGACCGGAGAACCCGTCGCGCGGCCAGTGCGGGGTTACCGCCTTGGTGCTGAACGACCTGCTGGGCGGCGAACTGATCCTCGGTGAGGTCTTCGTCGACGGCGTCAAGGTCGGCCACCACTGGTGGAACCGGCTGCCCGGCGGCGACGTCGACCTGACCGCCGACCAGTTCCACCCCGGCGAGGTGGTCACGCCCGGCGAGGTGCGGCAGCGGCCGGCGGGACCGCCGGCACGCTGCCGCGAGCAGTACGAACTGTTGCGCGCCCGGGTGCTCGACGCGCTGGCGGGCCGGCCCGGCGAGCGGACCGGCCCGGAGCGGATCACGCGGCGGGCAGACCGCCCACCTGCTGGTTGACCCAGGTGCGGATCGACGGCAGGTCGCCGTAGATCGACGGCCCGGTCGCGCAGGTCGAGTTGTTGTTCCCGGCCCGGCTGGTCACGCCGATCAGCACCCAGCGGCCGCTGACCTGGCGTACCTGCGGCCCACCGGAGTCGCCGTAGCAGGCGCCGGAGTTGCCGTTGGTGTTGTTCGTGCAGATCTCGTACGGGCCGTTGATGCCCAGGCAGCGGCTGTCCGCGACGATCGACGTGTCCAGCTCGTTGGCGATGCGCGGCGCGGAGCCGCAGCCCCGGGTCGGGCAGGTCTGGCCCCAGCCGATGATCCGGGTGGCGGTGCCGACCGCGCCCGAGGTGGTGGGGATCGGGGCCGGCGCGTGCGACACCGACGAGGCGAGCTCGAACAGCTTCACGTCGATGCGCGGGTGGTTGACCGCACGGCGGACGGCGACCACGGTGCCGCCGCTGGACCGGTCGATGCTGCCCACCCGTACCGATGAGGGGGTGGGGCAGTGCTTGGCGGTGACCGCCCAGTTCGCCTTGATCAGCGAGCCCGTGCAGCCGGACACGTAGACCATGAACGAGTAGTTCTGCGTGGCCGGCTGGCCGCCGACGACGAACGTCGAGGGGGGAGGCTCGGGTGGAGCCGCCGCGACCGCGGTGGCCGGCGCGAGCATGCCGGCGACGACGGCGGCGGCAGTGAGGAGAATCCGGGCGGGGGTGCGCATGCGGAGGTCCCTTCTGCCGTTCGGGGAGGGCTGTTGCCCGCGCCGACGGTAGCCAGAAAGTGACGCACGTCGATACATCCCAGGCGGCACCTCTTGCCGGGGTGATGGTGCTCCGCCCGCTAGGGTGACCGGGTGAGCATCGAGATCAGTGACTACGACCGTGCCTGGCCCGGCCGGGCGCGGCACGCCATCGACGAGGTGACCGCCTTGCTGCCCGGCCGGATCGTGCTCGCGGAGCATGTCGGCAGCACCGCCGTGCCCGGCCTGCCGGCCAAGCCGGTGATCGACATGATGGTCGCGACCGCCGATCTCGGCGACGTCCTGGAGGCCGAGGAGGCGTTGCGCGCGATCGGCTACCGGCGCATCGAGACCGGCATGCCGGAACGGCTCTTCTACCGCCGCCCCGGCTACCACCTGCACGTGGTCACCACGGCGTCCTGGGACACCCGCAACGAGCGGCTGCTGCGCGACCACCTGTTGGGCAACGCCGCCGACCGCGACGAGTACGGCCGGCTCAAGCGGCAACTGGCCGCCGCGGGGGACGACGCGGACGCGTACACCCGGGGCAAGACGGCGCTGATCCAGCGGATGGTCGACGCGGCCCGCGCGGCCAAGGGGCTGCCCTCGGTCGACGTCTGGGAGGAGTGAGGCTCAGCCGCGGCGGCGGGCGTCCACCTCGATCTCGAACCGCATGCGCGGGTCGGCCAGACCGCAGACCAGCATCGTCGCGGCCGGCCGCACCTCGCCGAACCAGCGCCGCAACGTCGGCCAGCACGGCTCGAAATCGGCGCGGTCGGGCAGCAGATAACGGACCCGGACCACGTCGGCCATCGTGCAGCCGGCCTCGGCGAGCGCCGCCTCCACGTTGCGCAGACACTGCTCGGCCTGCTCCACCACGTCGTCCGCGATGGTCATCGTGGCGTAGTCGAAGCCGGTCGTGCCGGACACGTGCACCCGGTCGCCGTCGACGACCGCGCGGGCGTACCCGATCTGCTCCTCGAAGGTGGAACCGCTGAAGATCGCTCGTCGCTCAGTCACCCCGGAAAAATATCCGAACTTTTCCGCGAAACCTGTCGAGGACCGGCGCCGCCCGTTCGTCACCCCGGTGAAGCACCTTCCGAGAGGAGCACAACCATGAAGTACGCGATGCTGATCTGCGGCGACGACGCGGAATGGTCCACCCTGCCCGCGGACGAGGAGCAGGACCTGATGAAGCAGATCTACGGCTGGTACGAGCGGTGGCAGCCGACCGGCAAGATCGCCGACGGGGGCGCCGAGCTGCAGCCGCGGGAGACGGCGAAGACGGTGCGGGCCGGCGCCGACGGCGAGCCGGTCGTCACCGACGGGCCCTACCTGGAACTCAAGGAGGTCGTCGGCGGCATCGTGATCCTGGAGTGCGACGACATCGACGAGGCCGCCCGGATCGCGGCGACCTGGCCGCTCGGCGCCGGGATGACCGCCCTAGAGGTCCGGCCCCTGATGACCCGGGAGTAACCGCCGCAGCTCACCGACCCGGCGGGACAGCAGTTCCCGTTCCGCCGGGTTCGTCGCCAGATCGAGGGCCCGCTCGGCCGCCGCCAGCGCTTCGGCGGTCCGGCCGAGCGCGGCCAGCACGTCGGCGCGGGCGGCGTGCCACAGGTGGTAACCGGCGAGCCGGTCGCCGAGCGCGTCCACCTCGTCGAGCGCCGGGCCGGGACCGAGGGCGAACCGGGTGGCCACCGCCCGGTTCAGCAGCACGATCGGGGACGGGTCCAGCGCGTACAGCCGGTCGTACAGCGCGCGCACGTCACCCCAGTGGGTGGCCTCGTAGGAGACGGCGAAGGCGTGCAGCGCGGCGATGCCGGCCCGCACCTGGTAGGGGCCGGGGCGGCCCTGCCGTACCGCCGCCCGCAGCCGCAGCGCCGCCCGTTCCATCGTCGTCTCGTCCCATTGGCGGCGGTCCTGGTGCTCCAGCAGCACGATGCGGCCCCACGAGTCGAAGCGGGTGGCGGCGCGGGCGTGGTGCAGCTCCAGCAGCGCGGTCAGGCCGGCCACCTCCGGCTCGTTCGGCAGCAGCGCGGCCAGCTGCCGGGCCAGCTCGACCCCCTCGCGGGCCAGCTCGTGCCGCTGGGCGGACCGGCCGCTGGACAGGTAGCCCTCGTTGAACACCAGGTAGATCACCGCGAGGACGGCGGGCAGGCGCTCCGCGTACTCCTGCGGCTCCGGAACCTCGAACCGGATGCCGCGCTCGCGCAGCTGGCGCTTGGCCCGGGAGAGCCGCTGCGCCATCGTCGGCAGCGGCACCAGGAACGCTGCGGCGATCTCGTTCGTGCTCAGCCCGCAGGCGGCGTAGAGGGTCAGCGCGACCCGGGCCGGCTCGGCAAGATCCGGGTGACAGCACGCGAAGACGGTCGCCAGCCGGTCGTCCACACCGGGCTCCGGCGGCGGTTCGGCGGCCACCCGCGCCAGTTTCTCCCGGCCCACCGCGTCGCGGCGCAGCCGGTCCACGGCCTTGCGCCAGCCGGTCGTCACCAGCCACCCGGCCGGGCTGTCCGGCACCCCGTCCTCGGGCCAGCGTTTCAGCGCCTCGGTCAGCGCGTCCGACAGCGCCTCCTCGGCGCGGTCGAAGTCACCGAGCCGGCGGCTGAGCGCGCCCAGCATGCCGGCCGCGTCGGCCCGCCAGATCCGGTCGACCAGTTCGGCCACGTCGTCCACCCCAACAGGGTGCCCTCAACCGGTGGTGCTGACCACCATCCGGTCGGTGGACCGGCACAGCAGATGACCCTCGGCCGCGTCGCAGCCGAACTCGTGGTGCGGCGGGATCGAGCCGAGCAGCACCACCCGGCCGGTGCGCAGGTCCAGCCGGCTCACCGCGGTACGCCCACCCGCCCCGGCGAACGGCCGCAGCAGCAGCACCGACCCGGCACCCGGCTCCGGGTACGCCTGGCCGACCCCACCCGGGCCGATCCGCCGGCCGTCCGCCGCGTCGACCAGCTGATAGTGGGGCGGGTCGCGGCCGTCCCCGGCGAGCACCCGCCCGTCGCCGGACCACAGGACGAAGGCGATGCCCGGCAGCTCCCAGCGCCGCTCGCCGGTGGCCGGGTCGACACCGGACAGGATCTCGTCGTCGGTCTGGCACAGCAGCGCACCGCAGTCGTGCACGTCGGGATAGCGGTCGGCCGGCTTCTGCCACAGCTGCTGCAGGGTGTCCAGGCGGTAGGCGGTCACCGTGGACCCGCGCGGTTCGGTCAGCATCACGAACAGGCGGTCGCCGACCACCCGCAGCCAGGTGTCGTAGCCGGAGCTGGGCCGGGTGGCCTGCCACCGCAGGCTGCGGCTGCGCACCGGGCGACCGTCGGCGTACGCCAGCACGCTGATCACACCGGCCGCGGTGGCCGTGACGATCGCGTGCGGGCGGCCGTCGCGGAGGCCGACCGTGGCGGTCTGCACGCCGGTCGCCGGCCGGCGCCAGATCTGCTTGCCGTCGCGGGCCGTCACCAGGCTCAGCGACCGGACCGCGCCCTGCTCGTCCCGCTGCTCCAGCAGGACCTCGCCGGTAGTGCCGGGCAGCGGCTCGCCGGGCCGGGTCCAGAGCCGGTCACCGGTGGCCGGGTCCAGCGCCGTCGTCTCCCGGTGGAAGATCAGGGTCCCGGTGCTCCCGTCCGGGAACGGCTGCTCGACGGAGAGCTGCCCGGTCCGCAGCAGCAGGATCCCGGCGCCCGGCAGGGCCTCGAGGATGCCCAGCTCCGGCCCGGCCGGCCAGGTCCATCGCGGCGCGCCGGTGGCCAGGTCGTAGGCGGCCAGCTCGGCGCGGCCGCCGGCCATCCGGTGCACGAACGTGGCGCCCCCGGCGATGATGGCGGCCTGCGGCTCCCCGACCGGCAGACTCCACGCCTCGTGCACGGTCGGCGGTCCGGGCGCCGCCGAACCACCGAACGCGACGGCACACACCAGCGCCACCGCCGCGGCGCCCAGGCGGCGCACCAGCCGCCGGTCCAGACGCGGCAGGGCATCGTCGGGGTGCGGCCCGGCCGACCGGTCACTGACGTCGCCGAGCTCGATGACGGACCGAGGCATCGAAGCGATCCTAATCCGCCCGCCCGGCCGCGAGGTTGATCAGGTGTCGTTTGCGCAGTTCGAGTCCTGTGCCGGGTAGGTGCTGACGATGTAGGTGGTGGTGGACCCGATGAGGTGCCGGCCCGGTCCCAGGTTCGGCCACTGCCGGTAGAAGGGGCTGTTCGGGAAGTCTTTGCGCCATTGCCGGGAGCAGTAGCCCGGACCGGTGTACCAGCCGGCCACCGTCCGCAGGTTGAAGTAGTCGTACGTGTTCTGGACGTCCGGCAGCAGGGCGTCGTAGTTAGCGGTGCTGTTCCGGTTGATGATGATGCCCAGCCGCCCGCCGGTCGCCGAGTCGTTGTGGATGTAGTTGGTGTACGGAGCCGCGTGCGCCGCTTGCGCGGTGATCTGTTGCACGCCGGCCGTGGACAGGAGGGCGCCGGCACCGAGAACGGCGGCGGTTCGCCGGATGCGATCCTTCATGGCCGGACCGTATCGACAAACTTCACTGCTGTCTGTCGGAAAGCGGGCGGAGACAACCACCCATCCGCGCGGCCGCCGGCCGCGAATGCCTTTCACCGTACGCATGGCGAGGTGAAGGGGTACGTCGAGATGGCTGACTACAGGACGACGACGATGGGCCGCTCCCGGCTGTCCCGCCTGCGGTACCGCCTGGACAGCGGGGACCGGCGGTCGCTCGCCGGGATGGCGGGCGTGGTCGTGTTGCTGCATCTGCTCGGCTTCGGGCTGCTCTTCGGTGTTCTGCTGCCGGACGGCTACCGGCTCGGCGACGGGCGGCAGGGGCCGCTCGTGGCGGCCGGCATCGTGGCCTACCTGGTGGGGATGCGGCGGGCCTTCGACCCGCGGCACGTGACCGCGGTCGGGGACAGCGCGGCCGAGATGGCCCGGGGTGGGCAGCGGGTGCTGTCGGCCGGGTTCTGGTTCGCCCTCGGGTATGCCACGGCGGTGTCCGCGCTGGCGCTGCTGCTGACCATGGGGGTGCAGGCGTTCGCGTGGTGGGGTGGGCTGGACGGGTTCGTCCCGCGGCTGGTCGCGGACGCCGCGGGCGCCGGGGTGTTCCTCGGGATCCTGGGGATCGTCAGCCTGGCCGTGCTGTTCGGTGCGGCGCGGAGGCGCCGGCTCGGGGCCGGCCCCGGTGAGCCGCCCCTGGCGAGCCGGTTGACCGGGTGGGTGCGCAGCCCGTGGCAGCTGGCGGTGACCGGGCTGCTGTTCGGCGCCGGGGTGGGGCTCACTGTGGAGGTCGGGTTGCTGGTGCTGGCTACCGGGCTGGCGCTGTTCCTGCTGCCGGCCTATCCGGTGATCGTGGTGCCGGTGCTGTTCGCCGCGGGCATGGCCCTGGCGGGGGCCGTGCAGGGCGTGCTCGTCATCGATCCGTACGGCACGCAGGAGGAGGAACTGGCCCGGGGGAGCGCCTGCCAGATCGGGTTCGCGGCGGCTGCCGGCCTGGTGGCGCTGGGGGCCGGGGTGTTTCCGCTGGTGGGCGGTGCCGGAGATCCGGCTGCCGGACAGCGTGCCGGTGAGTTTCGACCTGGGGGAGGGGCCGGTCGGGGAGATCGGGCGGATGCTGCTCGGCTGGCCGGTGCTGCTGCTCCTGCTTCTGCTGGCCGTGGTGGTGTTCGTGCTCCTGCGCCGCCGCGGGAAGAAGGACGAGCCGGCGGGAGCGCCGCAGAGTCCGTCGAAGCAGGACGCCCGCTGGGCGCGGGCGGCGGAGAAGGAGGAGGCTCGCCGGGCGCGGGCGGCAGCGAAAGAGCAGTCGCGGCGGGCGCAGGCGGAGGCTCGCATGGCGGCGCCCGCCCCGAGAAACGCCCGCCCGAACGCGCCGAGCGCGTCGCCGCGGCAGCCCAGTTCCGCTCCGCAGCCCACCCCCGCTCCGCAGCCCGCGCCGCCGCGAGTTCGCGGTGTCGCCCAAGCCCCGGCGCACGACCGCAACCCGAGCTTGCCGCAGACCGCGCTCCAACCGGCGGTCCGGCAACCTGCCGCGCCGCAGCCGGGCCAGCAACCTATCCCGCAGGCGGTCCAGCAACAGCCTGCACCACACGCCGCCCCCGACCAGCCCCGCTACACCGCCCGGGCAGCCGTCACCGGCGACGCCACCCAGGCCCAGCCGGTCGTCGCCCCGATCGCTACCGCCGGCGCCGCCGTCGTCACCGCCGCCGGCGAGGGTCTGGGCCGCGCGATCGCCTCCGGACTGGCCAGCGCCGGCTACGGCATAGTCGCCGTCGACCCCGACCCCGGCAACGCCCAGGCCTGCGCCACCCAGGTCCGCGCCTTCGGTGTGCCCGCGCGGGCGCTGCAGGCCGAGGTTCAGGACTCCCAGTACCTGGACCGCATCGTCGCCGCCGCCGGTGAACTCGGCGGCCCGGCCGTCCTGGTCAACACCGTCACCGACAACACCCTCGCCCTGACCTCGGCGATGCTGCTCAGCCAGCTCATCCTCGACCCGATGGGCGCCGCCGGCGGCGGCGCGATCGTCAACGTCGTCACCGCCCCGCAGGCGGAGGACCGGCTGATCCGCTTCACCGCGAGCCTGGCCGGCCCGGCCGAGGCCTACGGCGTACGCGCGACGTGCGTGACCGTCGACCCGCGCCGCACCCACCCCGCCGACCTGGTCACCGCCGTCCTGGACCTGGTCCGCCGCGGCCGCCCCGGCGCCGTGGTGCAGATGCAGGCGGTCGGGCTGCGGCCGGGCCCCGCCCGTGGGTCAGCCCCGGTCGGGTGACGACGGCGGGCCGACCGCTCTGCGGCAGCGGTCGGCCAGCCGGGTCAGTGCCGCGGCCAGCTCCGGCCCGTCGACCACGGTGAAGTCCGCGTCCAGCATCCCGAGATAGAGGGCCAGCATCTCCGGATGATCCGAGCCCGGGGTGAACTCGCACCGGTCCGCCGCGACCTCGCGCACCTCGACCGGCACCGGGATGCGGTCGCGGACGTACTGAGCCGGCGCGTGCACCACGACCCGCGCCCGGTACCGCCAGGTCGCGGTGTGCACGCCGTCCGCCACCCGCGCGGTGATTTCCGGGTCCGGCGGCAGCGACCGCGGCGCGAAACGCGGCCCGGCCGGGGCGCGCGGCGTGATCCGGTCGGCCCGGAAGGTGCGCCAGTCCGCCCGGTCGGTGTCCCACGCGAACAGGTACCAGCGGCGCCGGTCGTGCACCAGCCGGTACGGCTCCACGTCCCGGTCGGTGACCGTCCCGTCGTGCGCCCGATAGCCGAAGCGGAACCGTTCGTGATCGCGGCACGCGTCGGCGATCGCGGCGAGGCGGGACACCTGGATCGCCGCTTCCGGCGGGGGCACGCGTAGCGCGTACGTCTCAAAGGTCTTGACCTTGCGGCGCAGCCGCGCCGGAAAGACCTGCTGGACCTTGGCGAGGGCCCGCAGCGACGCCTCCTCGATGCCCGCCACCGTGCCGCCGGCGGCCGTGCGCAGCCCGACCGCCACCGCGATCGCCTCGTCGTCGTCGAGGAACAGCGGCGGCAGCCCGGCGCCGGTGCCCAGCCGGTAGCCGCCGGCGACGCCGGGCCGGGCGTCGACCGGATAGCCGAGGCGGCGCAGCCGGTCCACGTCCTTGCGGATGGTCCGGGTGGTCACGTCGAGCCGGGCCGCCAGCTCCGGCGCGCCCCAGGTGCGGCGGCTCTGCAGCAGCGCCAGCAGTCGCAGCAGACGCAAGGATGTCTCCGCCATTCGCCCATCCTCGTCGCCAACGCGGAACGAAGCGATCCGCGATTGCCCCTAACGTCGGCGTCGACCCGCTTCGAAGAGGAGAAGTTCGATGGAACCGTTCCGCATCGCCGTCCCGCAGAGCGACCTCGACCAGCTGCACGACCGGCTGGCGCACGCCCGCTGGCCCGCCGGGCTGCCCGGCGTGGGCTGGAGCCGCGGGGTGCCGCCGGAGAAGCTGCGTGAACTCGCCGATCACTGGCGCACCGGTTACGACTGGCGGGCCGCCGAGGCGCGGCTCAACGAGTATCCGCAGTTCACCACCGAGATCGACGGCCAGACCGTGTGGTTCCTGCACGTCCGCTCGGCGCGGCCGGAGGCGCCGGCGCTGCTGCTCACTCACGGTTACCCCAGCTCGCCGGCCGAGTTCCTCGGCCTCATCGAGCCGCTCGCCGCCGACTTCCACCTGGTCATTCCGGCACTTCCCGGGTACGCGTACTCGACCCCGCTCGCCGGCACCGGCTGGGCGATGATGCGCACCGCCCGGGCCTGGGTGGAGTTGATGCGCCGCCTCGGCTACGAGCGTTACGGCGTGCACGGCGGCGACGTCGGCGCCGGCGTCTCCGGTGCGGTCGCCTCCCTCGACGGCGAGCACGTGATCGGCTGCCACGTGGTCACCGACCCGCCGACCGCCGCGGCCACCGCCACCTTCATCCCCGGCATGGCCGACCGGCTCGACCCGAACGACCCCGTCGACAAGGTCATCCTGGAGCGGATCGACGCCTTCCGCACCGACGGATCCGGCTATCTCTCGATCATGAACACCAGACCCCAGACCATCGGGTACGGCCTGACCGACTCCCCGATCTTCCAACTGGCGTGGGTGGCCGAGAAGTTCGAGGAGTGGACGCGGATGCCGATCGACCGGGATCAGATGTTGACCACCATCAGCCTGTACTGGTTCACCGGCTGCGGTGTGTCCGCCGCGCACACCCTGTATGAGCAGGCGCATTCGTACGAGTGGGGCGGCGAGGCGACGGTGCCGCAGGGCTTCGCGGTGTTCGGCGCGGACGAGACGGTGCCGCGGCTGATCCCGGTGCCCGACGGCACGCACTGGACGGAGTTCCCGCACGGCGGCCACTTCCCGGCCATGGAAGCGCCCGACGATGTGGTGGCCGACCTGCGAACCTTCTTCGGCCCGCTGTCGTGACGCGGCTATCGGGGCGGTCCCAGGGCCGCCTCGACAGCGGCCTCCGCGCTCGCCACATGCTCGACTCCCGGCACCGGTGAACCGTCCGCCCGCGTCACCCGCCACCCGTTCAGCGACACCACCGGGACGCCGCCCCGTCGCAGGGCGAGAGCGACCTCGCTGAGCGTGCCCCACGAGCCGCCGACACTGATCACCGCGTCGGCGGAATGCACGATGATCGCGTTGCGGGCCTCGCCCATGTTGGTGACGATCGTCGCCGACAGGCCGGGGGAGGCCCCCTCCGCGCTGTCACCAGGCCTGATCCCGACGACCAGGCCGCCGCGGGCACCGGCGCCGGCCGCCACCGCGGCCATCACCCCGCCGCCACCGCCGCAGATGACCACGACGCCGCGCTCGGCGAGCAGCTCCCCGACGCGGTGGGCGTCGCGGGCTTCTGCCTCGGTGCAGTCCGCGGGCCCGCAAACCGCCACCTGAACCGCCATGTCAGCGGGCCGGCAACTGGAGGGCGCCTGCGGACCGCGGTTTCTCCCGGCCGCAACCGAAGATCGGCTCGGCCAACAGCACGGTCAGCGTCTGCCGGACCGGCAGGAACAGCCTGCGCACCGCTGGCTGGCTCCGGAGACTCCCCGAGATGCACCACAGCTGCCAGCCTAGGCTCCCGCCGCCGAGCCCGCCGGGCGTGCCACATCGAACGCCGATCCATATCCGCCATCCCCACCGCGAGCAGGCACATCGACCACCCTCACCACCCACCCCGCGAAACTGGGGGCTGCGGATCATCCCGGATAGCGGCAGACTGCCGGAGGTGGATTCCGCTCGATCTCACACCGGACTGTTGCTCGGCGGACGCTATCGGCTGCTCAGCCCCATCGGCGCGGGCGGCATGGCCGTCGTCTGGCAGGCGCACGACCACGTGCTCGCCCGCACGGTCGCCGTCAAGATGGTGACGCCGCAGCAGTCGGACGACGCCCGGGCCCGCGACCGGATCCGCTCCGAGGCGCGGGCGGCCGCGGCACTGGCACATCCGAACATCGCACAGGTGCACGACTACGGGGAGATGGAGAGCGACGGGCAGATCTTCCCGTACGTCGTGATGGAAATGGTGCCGGGAGGCACGCTGCTGCAGCGAATGGCTGCCGGGCCGGTGTCGCCGCAGTTCGCGATGCGCGTCTGCGCGGAGATCGCCGCCGCGCTGGCGGCCGCGCACGCCGAGGGCCTGGTGCACCGCGACATCAAACCCGCCAACGTGATGCTCGCGCCGACCGGCGCCAAGGTGGTCGACTTCGGGATCGCCGCGGCCGTGGCTGCCGACCCGGGGCCGGAGGTGCTGGGCACGCCCGCCTATCTGGCCCCGGAGCGTCTCGCCGGTGACGCGGTGGTCGCCGCCTCCGACGTCTACGCCCTCGGTGTGGTGCTGTACCTGCTGCTCACCGGCCGTTCCCCGTGGACCGCCGAGAACACCCGGCAGATGCTGGACGCGCACATCTACATCGAGCCGGCGCCGCTGCCCGCCGTCGCGGGCGTGCCCGACTATGTGGTCGGTCTGTGCAACCGTTGCCTGGCGAAGAACCCGGCGGCCCGGCCGAGCGCGCAGGAAGCGGCCGCGGTGCTGGCCCACGGCGCCGGGCTGCGGGTGGTGACCGACGAGCCCGCACCGGTCGGCGCCGCCGCGGCCGCGGAACCCACCGTCCTGGTGCGGACGGTCCGCCTCGATCCGCCCGCGAGCCCACCGACAAGGTCGAAAGCGCTGGTCATCGGGGCAGCGGCCGTGGTGACGGCGCTGCTCGCCGGCGGCGGGGGATGGCTGCTGATGGCCGACCGGCCGGATCCTGACCGGGAGGACGTCGCCGTGGCGGAGGCCAGCGCTCAGCCGCCGGCGCCGCCGCCCGCTCCGACGCTGGTGGCGCGCCGCTCCGACCGGCCGGAGCCGAAGCGTTCCCGAACGGTCAGCCCGGACGCCGCCGCCAGCCCGTCGGTGGCCGGCTCCCGCCCGGCCAGCCCGTCGGTCGCCACCGCGAGCGCGACGATTCCGCCGACGGCCGAGCCGACCGCGGCACCCACGGCTCCCACCGCGCCGGACCCGGACCCGGAACCGGTGCCGGTGCAGCGCACCTTCACCTCGACCGGCGGCACGATCGAGGCCACCTGCCCCGCCCCGACGACCGCTCAGATCCTCTCCTGGACACCCGCCGGCCAGTACAAGGTGCAGTCCACGAGCCCTGGACCGTCGGCCGCGCCCGCTGTGACGTTCAAGCGCGGAAAAACGCTGATCACTATGACGGTGACCTGCGCCGGCAGCGAACCGACGATGACACGGGAGCCGGTCTCGGCCGGCTGAGCAGGGGGGAGTCCCGTGGACGGGAGCCGCGAGCTGCGCTGGTCCATGGGTCTGTTCCTGGTTTTCGCCGCATTCGTACCGATGCTGATCGTCTCGCTGGACAACTCCGGCGCGTGGGCTCCGGTTCTGCTGGCGGCCCCGATCAATGTGATCGGGGCCGTCCTCGCGGTGGTCGGCATGGGCACCCCCGACCCGAGAGCGTCCGCTCACCGCCTCTGGCTGGCGGCCGCCGTCGTCCTCATCGGCAACGGCGCCCTTTACGCCGTGCGGTAGTTCAGCACGACCACACCACTGCCCATCGGGGTCGCGTCGAGCAGCGTGAACCGGTGCGGGTCGAACCCGGCGTCGGCCAGCGGGATGCCGGCCCCGGCCACGATCGGGTTCAGCTTGATCACCAGCTCGTCGATGAGCGGCAGCAGTTGCCCGGCGAGGCTCCCGCCGCCACAGAGCCAGATGTCGCGGCCCGGCTCCTGTTTGAGCTTGCCGACGAAGGCCGCCGGGTCGTCGGCGACGACCTGGACCGCTGGATCCGGGGACTCGGTCATCGTGCGCGAGAAGACGATCTGCCGCAGATGCTGGTACGGACTCGTGACGCCTTCCCGTAGCACCGGTTCGTAGGTGCGCCGCCCCATCAACACGGTGTCGAAGTGCTGGTTCTCGCCCAGCTCCAGCCCGAACGCCTGCCGCACGTGCGTGGGCACGGTCTCCGGATAGCGCGAGTTCATGAACGCCGACACGTCCTCGGGAATGCCGAAGAACTCCCACGCCCCGTCCGGCGCGGCGATGTAGCCGTCGATGGTCATGGCGACGAAGTACACGAGCTTTCGCATGCTGATCTCCTAACCACTATGGCTGTCGTGGTTAAAGTACAGCACCTGTAGTGGTTCCTGCTACCGTGTCGTCATGCCGAGAAATCCGGAACGCCGCCGGGCCCTCACCGACGCCGGCCTGCGGGTGCTCGCCGCCGGCGGCGCCCGCGGCCTGACCCACCGGGCCGTCGACACCGAGGCCGGCGTGCCGGTCGGCACCGCGTCGAACTACTTCCGCTCCCGCGACGCGCTGCTCGGCGCTCTCGGCGAGCGGATCATCGAACGGTTCGCCCCCGACCCGGACGTGCTGGCCCGGCTCGCCGCCCGCGAACCCAGCCGTGAGCTGTGGGCCGACTACCTGCGCTACATCGTCGAACGCACCACCCGCCAGCCCGAGCTGACCCGCGCGCTCATCGAGTTGCGCCTGGAAACGGCCCGCCGCCCGGGTCTCGCCGCGATCCTCGGCGAGACGCTGCGCCGCGGCTTCCGCGACGACGTCGCCTTCCACGCCACCACCGGTCTGGCCGGCGGCCCGTTCGAGATCGCGCTGCTGCATTACGCGCTGGACGGCCTGCTGCTCGACATGCTGACCACGTCGATCGGCGCCGAGGCCGACCCGGACAAGGTCGTCGAGGCGTTCGTGGACCGCCTGATCCCCTGAGGAGGCGGTAGCGTATCCAGCAGGGTGAATCTCCACGGAAGGATCGACGATGACGCTTCGTGACACCCCGCCGTTCCGGGCCGACCACGTCGGCAGCCTGCTGCGCCCCGCCCGCCTGCTGAAGGCGCGTGAGCAGAAGGCAACCGGCGAGATCAGCGCCGACGAGTTGCGCGAGATCGAGGACGACGCCATCCGCGAGGTGGTCCGCATGCAGCGCGACGTGGGCCTGCGCTCGGCCACCGACGGCGAGTTCCGCCGGACCTCCTGGCACATGGACTTCATCTATCGCCTCGGCGGGATCCGCCGCACCGACGAGAAGATCCAGGTCCACTTCCGCAACGAGAAGGGCGAGCTCGACTTCGAGTCGGCGGCGCTGGCGATCGACGCGCCGGTCCGCCTGACCGAGACCATCTTCGGCGACGACTTCGCGTTCCTGGCCGAGCAGGTCGGCGAGGGTGTCACCGCGAAGCTGACGATCCCCTCACCCAGCATGGTCCACTACCGCGGCGGCCGCGCGGCCATCGACCCGAAGGTCTACCCCGACGAGGACCAGTTCTGGTCCGATCTGAGCGCCGCCTACGCCGAGCAGGTCCGCCGGGTCGCCGACCTGGGCTGCCGCTACCTGCAGCTCGACGACACCAGCCTGGCCTACCTCAACGATCCCGCCCAGCGCCGGCTGCTCAACGACCGCGGCGACGACGCCGAACACCAGCACCTGCGCTACATCCGCCAGATCAACGCCGCGATCGCCGACCGCCCCGCCTCCCTCGCGGTGACCACCCACATGTGCCGCGGCAACTTCCGCTCCTCCTGGGCCGCCGAGGGCGGCTACGACTTCGTAGCCGAGGCGCTCTTCAGCGAGCTGGCCGTGGACGGCTTCTTCCTCGAGTACGACGACGAGCGCTCCGGCGGTTTCGCCCCGCTGCGTTTCGTCCCGCCCGGCAAGATGGTCGTGCTCGGCCTGGTCACCACCAAGAAGGGCGCCCTCGAGTCCAAGGACGCCCTGAAACGCCGCATCGACGAGGCCGCCAAGTACGTTCCCCTCGACCAGCTCTGCCTGTCCCCGCAGTGCGGCTTCTCCTCCACGGTCGAGGGCAACGTCCTCAGCTACGAGGAAGAGGTGGCCAAGCTGCGCCTGATCGCCGAGACCGCCGACGAGGTCTGGGGCTAACCCCGAGCCACTCCAGCCAGGCTTCCCCCTCACGCACCCTTTTCAGTACGACCTACGGAAGCCCCCGCCTTCACCAGCGAACCAGTCACCACCCCGGGCCCCAGGGCCCGCGCCGGGCTTAAGCAGTGGGTCACCCTCACGGCGCCCGCCTCGTGTGGAGTTGTGGCCCTCTCCGCGCCACAACTCCACACCCCGACCGCAGCCGACCCGCCGCCCGCGAAGCTGACGCAGACACTGCCCTCTTCACCGGCGAAACCCACTCAGCTGACCCCCAGCGTCGTTTCAGACCGGCCGAAGCAACTCCCAGCCGCAGCCAGGCCCTCCGGCTGGCTGCCAGTGTCGGTCAAGGCCGGCCCGGGCAACTCCCTGGCGCAGCCGGGCGGGTCGGCTGCCGGTCAGTGTCGGTCAAGGCCGGCCCGGGCAACTCCCTGGCGCAGCCGGGCGGGTCGGCTGCCGGTCAGTGTCGGTCAAGGCCGGCCCGGGCAACTCCCTGGCGCAGCTGGGCGGGTCGGCTGGCGGTCAGTGTCGGTCAAGGCCGGCCCGGGCAACCCCCTGGCGCAGCCGGGCGGGTCGGCTGCCGGTCAGTGTCGGTTTGGGCCGGCCGAGGCAACTCCCAGCCGCAGCTGGGCGGGTCGGCTGGCGGTCAGTGTCGGTCAAGGCCGGACGGGGCAACTCCCGGGCGCAGCTGGGTGGGCTGGCTGGCCGGCAGGGCTGTCTGGACGCGGTTGAGCAGCACTGAGAGTCAGCTGACCACGATTTGCGTGGATCGGCGTGCGCTTACGAGCGGACAGTTCCGCGGCGCATGGCGCATGCGCTGTACCGCTGCCGGGCTGCGAGCTGAGGCCGCGGCGGGCGGCCGTGTAACGGGGTGTTTCACGCCGGGGCGGTGGAGTCGCGGATCACCAGGTCGGTGGCGAGCTCGAGGTGGCGGGCGTCGAGATCATGCTGGTCGAGCATGCGCAGCAGCAGGGTCACGGCCATGCGGCCGAGTTCGGCCAGGGGCTGGCGGACCGTGGTCAGCCGCGGCTCGGTGGCTCGGCTGATCTCGGCGTCGTCGAAACCGGTGATCGACAGGTCGCCGGGGACGTGCCGGCCGCGGTCGCGGGCGGCGCGCAGCGCGCCAACCGCGATCTTGTCGTTGAAGCAGGCCAGGGCCGTCGGCGGCTGCGGGTGGCCGAGCAGGTCGGCGGCAGCCGCGTGGCCGAGCGCGACCGTCGGTTCGATGAAGCGTTGCAGGGCGGGGTCGGGCAGGACGCCGGCGCCGGCCAGGGCGGCGGTCCAGCCGGCCATCCGCGCGTCGGTGACCAGCCACTCGCGGGGGCCGCCGATGAGGCCGACCCGCCGGTGGCCGAGGTCTACCAGGTGGGCCATCAGGGCGCGGGCGCCGGTCAGGTGGGCGGCGGAGACCGCGGCGATGTCGGGTGGCGGGGGCGTGCGCGGGTCCAGCACCACGAACGGGAAGCCCTGGTCACGCAACCGGATCAGGTCGGCGGCGGGCTCGGGCGGGAGGATGAGGATGCCGCCTTCGACGCCGGGGCGCGGGCCGGGGGCGCCGCCGAGGACCGTGGTCAGGCCGCGCCGTTCCAGGGCGGCGACGATCGACGAGACCATCGGCCCGAAATACTCGTCCAGCGGGTACGGGCAGTGCACCTGCACCGCCCCGGCGCGCGGCTGGCGGCCGGCCGCGCGCAGGACCACGTCGCGGGTGTGCGGTGCGACGTTGGTGTGCCCGTTGAGCACGCGGGAAATCGTCGCGATGGACAGGCCGGTCGCGGCGGCCAGCTCGCGTACCGTGCTCACCGGTAGAGCCGCAGGTCAGCGACGCTCCACCAGTTGCCGGCCGCCGCGGTCGTGGTGACTCGCAGATACCGGGCGCGGGTCGGCCGCAGGTCGACGTTGGTCAGCTGGCCCACACCCTGACCGGCGGCCACGGTCCGCCACCTCGTTCCGTCGGTGCTGACCGCCAGCTCCCAGCCGCGGGCGTAGTCGCCGAGGTTGCCGCCGCTGTCGATCGCCACCCGGCGGAACTCCCGCACCCGGCCGAGGTCCACCCGCAGGTGGTGGCCGGGCGCCTGCGCGGCGCCGCTGGACCACCGGGTCGACGCGTCGTCGTCGATCGCCGCCGCGGGTGTCTCGCCGGCCGGCGACGCGGCCGCTGCCGCACCGTCCAGGGAGAGCTGCCGCAGGCCGGCGGCACCGGGCAGCAGGAACGTCGCGAGGGCGCCGCCCGGCAGCGTGTATTCGAAGATCCGCGGTCCGGACGCGACGGCGAACGTACGCGGGCCGTCGTTCTGGTTGTGCACGACCACCGCGACCGACCCGTCCGGGTTGCGGAACGCCACGTCCATGATCTGCCCGTTCCAGCCGGTCGTGCCGAACGACGTGCTGCCGATGCGCACCGCACCGGGCTTCACGAACTTCGCCAGGTGCCCGATGGTGTAGTACTCCGCGTCGGCCCGGAACGTGCCGTCGGGCCGCACGGTCACCAGGCCGGTGCAGGTCTCGCAGCCGCCCAGGTGCGGCCCGCCGGTGTGGTCGAGCGCGAGGTTCCAGTTGACCACCGACTTCGCCCAGTTCCGCGTGGCGCCGATGACCAGGTTGCGGGCGTGCCAGGTCAGCGTTCCCCGGAAGATCTGCTCAGGGGTGTCGTCCGGGCCGTGCGAGCCGGAGCACTCGGTGAACCAGATGCCCTTGTCCGGGTGCGCCTCGTGCAGCGCGCTCTGCGCGGAAGGGTCACCGTAGTAGCAGTGGAACGCGGTGCCGGCCAGCCACTTCGCCGCCGGGCTGTCGAGCAGACGGTACGGGTAGTCGGTCTCCGGATCCGCTCCCGGCGGTGTCGACGCGATATCGCCGGGATGGGTGGCCCAGTTGTGGTCGTACCCGAGGATCTTCGTCCGGGGACTCACCCGGTGCAGCATCGGGCCGAGCTTCGCGATCACGGCGGCGGCGTGCCGCACCGGCAGGTCGGTGCCGGGGTTTCCGCCCGGCCGCCGGTTCTGCGGCTCGTTCTGCACGGTCAGGTAGTCGACCGGAACACCCTCCGCCGCGTACGCCTGGACGAATTTCACCAGGTAGCGGGCGTAGGCGTCGTAGATGCGCGGGTCCTCCTTGAGCTGTCCGCCGACGAGGGAGCCGGACGTCTTCATCCACGCGGGCGGGCTCCACGGCGTACCCAAGATCTTGATGTGGGGTTGAGTCTCTTTGCCTGCCGCGGCAGCGGCAGGATCTGGGCCCGGTCGTGCTTGATGGTGAGGCTGTAGTGCTCGGCCGCGGCGGTGAAGTCGGACGAGCCGATCGGCTGGCGCAGGAAGCTGACGCCGATGCCGGTGCGCGGATCGAAGAGTGAGCGCATCGCCCGGTCGCGCTCGGCGGGGGAGAGCCGGTGCAGCACGGCCGCCGCCGAGTCGGTGATGGACGCGCCGGTGGCGACCAGAAGCAGGGCCAGCAATCGCATGCAACGAGCGAAACATTCCTGTAACACATAGCCAAGGATGGATGTTTACGTTAACATCTGCGCCACATCCCCCAACCGAAAGGCCACGCGATGAACAGACGCGTGTGGGCCGTCGCTCTCCTGGTAGCCGCCCTGCTGGTGGCACCGGGCGCGCCGGCACAGGCGGCAACGAGCAGTTTCCGGGGCGTGAACTGGGCCGACGAGCGGGACAACTTCGTCAACGACGTCCTGGTCCTGGGCGGCCTGAGCACCTCGGACAGCTACGCCACGACGCAGGCGAAAGCCGACGACATCCTCAGCGGGTTCCAGAGCAACCTCGGCGCCAACACGGTCCGGATGCCGGTCAACCACCCGACCGTCTCGGGCGCCTACTGGAACTCGTACGTCGGCGCCATCGACATGGCGAGCAGCAAGGGCATGCGGGTCATCCTCAGTTACTGGGAGAGCTCCGCCGACCGGGACGGCACGGTCGACGACCTGCCGCAGTTCTGGTCGATGTGGCAGACGATCGTGAACCGCTACGCCGGCAACGCCAACATCTACTTCGAGCCGTTCAACGAGCCCTACGCCTACAGTGACGCCGACTGGAAGAACGTGGCCGCGGAGTGGCTCAGCCGGCACGGCAACGTTCCCCGCGGCCGGGTGATCATCAGCGGCGCGGGCTACAACCAGCGGCTCACCACGATCGGCAGCGACAGCCGGTTCGACGGCACGCTGATCTCCCGGCACACCTACCAGTTCTTCGACACCGGACGGCTCACCGAGGACGCCTGGCGGGAGAGCCTGCGGACCAGCGTGGGCCCGTACGCTGACCGGGTTCTGATCACGGAGTTCGGCGCGCCGATGACCGACGGCCGCAACTACAACGCGCCCAGCGCGACCGACAGCTTCGTGGCCTTCATCCGCGGCACCGCCGCGGAGGCCCGATCACTCGGGCTGGGCACGGTCTACTGGCCCGGGGTACGCCCGAACGACTGGTACCGCCTCCAGCAGATCAACGGTTCCGGCACGAATATGACGCTCTCCACGACCAGCGCCTCGGGCCGGGACCAGCTGCGCTACTCGTGGGGCCTGGACGGCGGCGGCAACGCGGTGACTCCCCACTACCGCGTGGTCAACCGCAACAGCAACCGGGTCCTCGACGTGGTCGGCTCCTCGGTCGCCAACAGCACCGAGATCAAGCAGTACGGCTGGAACGGCGGCCTGAACCAGCAGTGGGCGTTCGAGGACCTCGGCACCGGCTACCTGCGGATCGTGAACCGCTACAGCGGGAAGTGCCTGGACGTGGCGTCGGGCTCGACCGCCGACGGCGCGAACGTCATCCAGTACACCTGCGGTTCCGGCACCAACCAGCAGTGGCAGTGGTCAGGCTCGCGGCTGGTCGCGCGGCACAGCGGGAAGTGCCTGGACGTGGTCGGGTCCGGGACGGCCGACGGGGTGGACGTCAGCGTCTACACCTGCCATTCCGGGACCAACCAGCAGTGGACGCAGGTGGCGTCATGAGGCGACTGCTGGCATTGATCACATTGTTGCTGCTGCTGACGCCCGGCGCCGCGCATGCCGCACCGGTCACCGTCACCAACGGTGTGCAGTTCACCGACACGTCCGGGAACGTCGTGCACGCCCACGGCGGCGGCATCCTCAAGGAGGGCAACTACTTCTACTGGTTCGGCGAGAACCGCAACTCCGACAACACCTTCCGCGCGGTCTCCGTCTACCGCTCCACCGACCTGCGCACCTGGGAGTTCCGCAACAACGTGCTCACCCCGTCGGCCGCCGGCGAGCTGCAGGGCGCCAACATCGAACGGCCCAAGGTCATCTACAACGCGTCGACCGGCCGGTACGTGATGTGGATGCACAAGGAGAACGGGCAGAACTACAGCGAGGCCCGGGCAGCGGTCGCGTCGTCGGCCACGATCGACGGGACGTACACGTACCACGGCAGTTTCCGGCCGCTGGGGCACATGTCGCGCGACATCACGCTCTACAACGACGGCGGCACGGCGTACATGATCTCGGCCGCCGACGAGAACTACGACCTGCACATCTACCGGCTGACCGCGGACTATCTGAACGTGGCCACGCTGGTCGGCAACTTCTGGAACGACGCCCACCGGGAAGCGCCGGCCATGTTCAAGCGCGGCGGCATCTACTTCCTGCTCACCTCGGGCGCCACCGGCTGGAGCCCCAACCAGGCGAAGTACGCCACCGCGTCGTCGATCACCGGCCCGTGGACCGGCTGGACGAACGTGGGCGACAGCACCACCTTCCGCTCCCAGCCCACCTATGTGCTGCCGCTCGGCAACGGCTTCCTCTACCTGGGCGACCGCTGGGCCGGGGCGTGGAGCGGGCCGGTCAACGACTCGCAGTACGTCTGGCTGCCGATCACCTTCCCGTCCGCCACCAGCATGAGCCTGAGCTGGTACCCGACGATCACCATCGACACGGCGGCCGGCACGGTCACCGGCAACCCGGTCACCTATCACCGGGTCACCAACGTCAACAGCGGCAAGGTGATGGACGTGATCAACTCGTCGGTGGCGAACAACGCCGAGATCAAACAGTGGGGCTGGAACGGCGGCGCGAACCAGCGCTGGGAGTTCCGGGACGCCGGCGGCGGCTACGTCAACATCGTCAACCAGAACAGCGGCAAGTGCCTCGACGTGGCCTCGTCGTCCACCGCCGACGGCGCGAACGTCATCCAGTACACCTGCGGCGGCGGGACCAACCAGCAGTGGCAGTGGTCGGGTTCCCGTCTCGTCGCGCGGCACAGCGGCAAGTGCCTGGACGTGGTGAACGCCGGCACCGCTGACGGCGCCGACATCCAGCAGTACACCTGCGGAAACGGTACGAACCAGCAGTGGTCCCGCACCGCCTCCTGAACAGCACTGCCCGTCAGCCGGTTGGTCTGGCTGACGGGCAGTGCTCGTTTTGCGGGGCAGAAGCGACGCTGGCGGTCAGCCCGTTGATCGGGCTGACCGCCAGTGCTCGTTTTGTGGGCTGGAGGCGACGCTCGTGGTCAGCCGGGTTCAGCTGCCGGTGATGGACCAGTGCCACGGCTCGGACGGCAGGTTCACGAAGCCGTAGCGGCCGGCATTCGCGGCGAGCCACTTGAACGCCGGGCTCTTGCGGGTGTTGATGCTCTTCCCGCCGGAGGTCAGGTCGACCGCGAGACCGACCTCGTGCAGCGAACGGCCGGGGATGGCGGTCGGAACCCGGCACGAGGAGGCCGGCGCGGTCCAGACGTCCGGGCAGCTGTTCGACTTGCGCAGCGCGATCTGCTGCTCCTTGGTGCGGAAACCACCGCCGGAGATCTTGATGCCGGCGCGGGCCGCGTCGTCGATCATTCGCTGGAACGGGTACGCGACGACCTTGTTGACCGTGACCCCGTACACCTTGGTGGTCTGGGCGACGGTGAAGTTCGCCCGGCTCTGCGTGACGACCTGCCCGCTGAGCGCGGTCGCCTCCTGGGCGAAGGTCGTGCGCAGCGCCGGGATCGACGCGATCCGGCGCTCGGCCTTGGTGACCGCCGCGGTGGCCGCCTGCTGCGCGGTGACTGCCGCGGTGACCTGCCGCGCCGTCGCGCTGTGCGTGGCCGCGGCGGCCGTGCGCGCCGCCGTGCTTTTCTTGACCGCGGCTGCCCGGGTGTGAACGGCAGCCTCCGCGGCGGCCAGGGCCTTCTTCGCCTTGGTGACCCGGGCGGGCTTGCGGGGCCGAAGCTTCTGGGCGGCGGTGACCGCCTTCTTCGCCGCGGCGGCGGCAGTCTTGGCCGTCGCGAGGCGCGTCCGGGCGTTCTGGTCCGTGGTCGTCGCCGTGGCCAGCGCCGCTGCCGCTGCCAGCTCGGCCCGCTGCGCCAGCGCGACGTCCGACGTGCGGGCGGTGACCGCGACCCGCATGGCCGGCAGCGCCGTGGTGAGCTTGGTG
Source organism: Actinoplanes sp. NPDC024001 (assembly GCF_040638955.1). Lineage (NCBI taxonomy): Bacteria > Bacillati > Actinomycetota > Actinomycetes > Micromonosporales > Micromonosporaceae > Actinoplanes > Actinoplanes sp. NPDC024001. The sequence continues at coordinate 7,837 of NZ_JBEZZB010000120.1, read as the reverse complement.
GCCTCGATGTCCAGGCCGAGTTTGCGGCGCATCACCTGCGCCCACGTCGTCCCGGCGGATGCCTTGGCGGCCGGCGCCTTCCCGGCCGTCGTCGTGGCGGCGGCCTGCGCCGGCACCGGCGCCGCACCGACGGCCAGCGCCAGGGCCAGAGCCGGGCCGGCGATCCGGGCGATCCTGCCGTTTCCGTTCACGCGGGCGCGTCCCTCCGTCAGCTGCGGACGCCGGTGGCCCGCATGTGAACAGAGGAATCGGTGGTATCGGCCGCCACTTGAGGAGTGACCGGGCGAAAGGATCAGGATGGCCTGGTCAGGCCGCTCGGGAGAGGCGAGTCAGGAGAGCCGGTGAAACGCCGGGCCGCCCAGGTGGCGGCCAGGGCCACCACACAGAGCGCGGCCAGGCTGAGGAAACCGGCGCGGAACGAGCCGGTGGCGTCCTTGACCGCGCCGAGCGCGTACACGAAGGCGAAACTGCCGAGGTTGGCGCAGAAATTGCCGAAACCGCTGATCAGCCCGGCGCGTTGCGCGCCGAGCACCGCCAGGGGTACGGCGAACAGCGGCCCGAAGTAGACCTGCACGAAGACCGACACCAGGGCGACCACCACCAGCACCCCGATCATGCCGGGCACATAGGTGAGCAGCGCCAGCCCGGCGGTGAGGGCGGCCAGGGAACCGCCGATCACCAGCAGGGGACGGCCGATCCGGTCGGAGACGTAGCCGCCGAGGAAGTTGGCCGGGGCGGTCACCGCCGCCCCGAAGGCGGCCACCAGCCCGGCCGCGGTCAGCGACTGCCCGCGGTCGACGACCAGGTAGGTGGGCAGCCAGAAGGTGAAGCCCTGCGCGACGGCGAGCCGGGCGAACTGGATCACCCCGGTCAGCCACATGATCGGGTGCCGCAGCAGGACGGGCAGGTCGCGGATCCGCACACCGTCCGCGGCGGCGGGGCTCGCGCCGGCGCCGGCCCACCAATAGAGGGCCAGCGCGAGCAGGCCGCCGACGGCGAAGAGCACGAACAACAGCTGCCAGCCGAGCGGGCGGACCAGCAGCGGGCCCAGCGAGCTGAGCAGGATGTTCGAGGAGAAGCCGCCGGCCACGTACAGGCCCATGGCGGTGGCCCGGCGGCCGGACGGGAACTGGTGGGTCATCAACAGCAGGCCCGGCGCGAAGACCAGCGCCCGGAAGAACCCGGACAGCGCCTGGTTGACCAGCAGCCACTCGTAGGACGTGATGACCGTGAACAGCGCGGCGAGCACGTTGGTGCCGAGCAGCCCGATCAGGAACAGCCGCCGCGGGGTGAACCGGTCGGCCAGGTAGCCGGAGGGGACCTGCATCAGCGCGTAGACCAGGTTGGTGAGCGCGGCGAGCGTGCCGGCCTGGGTGAAGCTCAGGCCCAGATCCGAGCGGATCAGCGGCAGGAACAGGGCCAGGCCGCCGAAGATCAGACCCTGGGTGCTCTGGCAGACGACCAGCAGCGTGATGATCGAACGCCGCCGCCCGGCGCGGGTCTCGGTCGGCACGCCACGACCGTACCGGTCGATGCCGGTACGGCCGCGGGGCGGGTCGGTCAGGGCTGGACGACCGGGGTGGCGAGGACCGGGCGGGCCGGCCGGCCGGTGGTGGCGCCGACGGTCCGCCAGGCGTCGCGGTCCAGCAGGACGGCGGCGGCGACGAACGTCCAGGCGGCGAGGCCCAGCCACATCATCCGGTCCAAGTCGGCGCCGCCCTCGTACCCGAAGGTGCCGGGAACGAACGTGCCCTGGATGACGTGGAACAGCATGACGATCAGCACGCTGCCGCGGGCGCGGTTGAACAGCCAGCTGTAGACGACGGTGATCACGAAGGTGGTGGGCACGCCCAGCCAGCCGATCGGGTTGCCCTCGGTGAAGTAGACCAGCGGCAGGTGCCAGAGCGCGACGATCACGCCGAGGATCACGGCCGAGGCCAGCGGCGAGCGGATCGCCTGCAGGCGCGGCTGGGCGAAGCCACGCCAGGCGGGTTCCTCGGCGAGCGGACCGTCGAGCGGGTTGACCCAGCGCAGCGCGAACATCATGGCCAGGCTGCCCCAGGCGAACTCGGACAGCGACCACGGGGTGCCGCCCAGCTGGACGTTGGCCCAGGCGGTACCGAAGATCACGGCGAGCGGCAGGCCGACCGCGGCGAGGTAGGTCCACCACGGGACCCGCCAGCGGATCATCCGTACCCCGATGTCGCGGAGCCCGGCGCGGCCCCGCGTGACCGCGGCGACGAGCAGCGCCGAGACGAGCGGAGCGATCGGCAGGAAGTTGGTGTCCGGCAGGACACCGGCCGCGTGCAGCGGCCACGGCGACCAGCCGATGACGAACGTGAGCAGGAAGAACGCGGCAAGCGGGTGACGGCGCATCATGGTGGGCTCCTCAGCAACGGGTATGCCACCACGCTCGCAACGTCACGGCCGGCCCAGTACCCGGCAGCCCGGCCGGCCGTAGGGCGGTTTTCTGGTATGTGCACGGGCCGCATCGGCGACGGCCCGTCCCGGTCTAGCCTGCACGCATCGACGTCATCGCGGCCCGTGCGCCGAGACGTGTGCTGGTGGCGGCGCTGGCAACGGCCGGACTCGCCGCCGCCGCGATGTCGGTCGCCCTCGCGCGCGCCAGTGATCAGCCGGCCGTTCCGGCCGCCCTCTTCGTCTGGATCATGCTTTCGTACGTGGTCAGCGGGCTGATCGCGCGGCGCCGCCGCCCGGACAGCGCATTCGGGCGGCTGCTCGTGACGGCCGGTTTCGGCGCCGGCCTGTCCAACCTGGCCTGGTCGGCGAACCCGCTGCTGTTCACCGTCGGTCAGGCGTGCGACCTGCTGGTCGTGGTGCTGTTCCTGCACGTCTTCCTGGCCTTCCCGACCGGGCGGCTGGCCGGGGCGGCCCGCCCGATCGTCGCCGCCGGCTATGCGGTCTCGATCGGGCTGCAGCTGACCGTGATGCTGCTCGGCGGCTTCGGCGACGACAATCTGCTCGCGGTCGTCGACGCGCCGGCGGCCGCGACCGTGGTGCACGCGGTCGAACTGATCGCGCTGAGCGGGCTGGTGCTCGCCGGGGTCGTCGTCCTGGCCCTGCGGCGGCGTACGGGCGGGCTGCCGCTGCGCCGGTCGGTGCGGCTGCTCGTCGACGCGTTCGCGCTCGGCCTGGTCTCGCTCGCGGTGCTGCTGATCATGGGGCTGTTCGCGGGGCCGGGATTCGTGGTCGTGCAGCGGCTGACCCTCGTGGTGCTCGGGCTCGCCCCGGTCGCGTTCCTGATCGGGTTGCTGGACGCGCGGCTCGCCCGTACCTCGATCGGTGATCTGGTGATGGAGTTGCGTGCCGCGCCGGCCGACCTGCGGCCCGCGCTCGCGCGGGCGTTGCGCGACCCGTCAGTGGAGCTGGTGTACTGGCTGCCGCGCTACCGCAGCTGGGTGGACCACGACGGGGTGCCCGCCGACCTGCCGGAACCGGGCGGGCCGCGGGCCGTCACGATGATCGAGCGGGACGGTGAGCCGGTCGCCGCGCTGATCCACCACGCCGCGCTGACCGAGGAACGCGAACTGCTCGACGCCGTCGCCGCGGCCACCGAGATGGTCCTCGACAACGGCCGGCTGCGCGCCGAACTGCAGGCCAGCCTGGCCGAGGTGCGCGGATCCCGGGCCCGGGTGGTCGAAGCCGGGCGCCGGGAACGCCGCCGACTGGAACGCGACCTGCACGACGGCGCGCAGCAGCGGCTCATCGGGCTGTCGATGCGGCTCGGCGTGCTGGAGGCCCGGCTGGGCGAGGACCCGGCCGTACGCCAGGCGGTGACCGAGGCGAAACAGGAGGTCGCGGCGTCGCTGAGCGAGCTGCGCGACATCGCGCGCGGCCTCTACCCGGCGGTCCTCAGCGGGCACGGGCTCGCCGTCGCCCTGGAGTCGGTCGCCGCGCAGGCGGCGGTGCCGGTGCGCCTGCGGATCAGGGTGCCGCAGCGGCCCGCCGAGGCGGTCGAGGTCGCCGCCTACTACGTGGTCTGCGAGGCACTGACCAACATCGGACGCCACGCCCACGCCACCGGCGCGTCGGTCGACGTCGCGCGGACCGGCGACACGGTGCACGTCGAGATCACCGACGACGGGGTGGGCGGCGCTGACACCGACCGGGGCACCGGCCTGCGCGGCCTCGCCGACCGGGTCGAATCGCTCGGCGGCACGCTGCGCGTCTGGAGCCCGGCGGGCGGCGGCACCCGGGTGCGGGCGGAGCTGCCGTGCGGGTAGCCATCGCCGAGGACAGCGTGCTGCTCCGCGAAGGACTCGCCGGGTTGCTGCGCGACGCCGGATTCGACGTGGTCGCCCGGTGCGGCGATGCCGAGGCGCTGCGGCAGGCCGTCGCCGCGCTCGCCCCCGACGTGGTGATCGTCGACATCCGGATGCCACCCACCCACACCGACGAGGGCCTGCGCGCGGCCGTGGAGATCCGGGCCGCCCACCCGGACATCGGCGTCCTGGTGCTCTCCCAGCACATCGAGCCGGCGCTGGCGATGACGCTGTTCGCCGACTCCGCCGACGGCGTCGGATATCTGCTGAAGGACCGGGTCAGCGACGTCGCCGAGTTCGTCGCCGCGGTCCGCCGGATCGGCGCCGGCGGCGCCGCGGTGGATCCGATCATCGTCTCCGCGCTGGTCTCGCGCCGTCGGCCGGGGGATCCGCTGGGCGGGCTCACCCCGCGGGAACGCGACGTCCTCGATCTGATGGCGACCGGTCATTCCAACCAGGGCATCGCGGACCGGCTGTTCATCACGCTGCGTGCCGTGGAGAAATACGTGTCCAGCATCTTCGGCAAGCTCGGCATCCCGGCCACCGGCGGCGAGTCGCGCCGGGTGCTGGCGGTGCTGCTCTATCTCAAGGACGTCAACGGCGGTGGGTCGCCGACTTGACCCGGTACATCGCGGCGTCCGCCTCGCGCAGCAGATGGTCCGGGTCGACGGCGCCGTCGCCGGAGACCGCGACGCCGATGCTGACACCCACCTGGACGAGCTGCCCGTCGACGTCGACCGGCGCGGTCACCGCCGCCTGCACGGCGTCGCACACCCGGCGGTAGGCGTCCGGCTCGGGGAGCCCGTCGATCAGCACCACGAACTCGTCGCCGCCCAGCCGGGCCACCGTGTCGGTGCGGCGCACCAGGCCGGTCAGCCGGCGGGCCACCTCGACCAGCAGCGCGTCACCGGCGGCGTGGCCGAGACCGTCGTTGATCGCCTTGAAGCCGTCCAGGTCGAGCAGCAGCACCGCGAAGCGGTAGCCGGCCTCGCGGGCGGCCCGCGCCCCGGCCCGGTTCAGCCGGTCCTCCAGCAGCAGCCGGTTCGGCAGGCCGGTCAGATGGTCGTGCAGCGCCGCGGTGCGCAGGCGTTCCTGCAGCACCCGGTAGTCGAGGGCGGTCGCCAGCAGGGCGCCGGAGTGGTTCATCATCTCCCGGCCCGGCGGCGTCGTCGCCTGGATCCGGCCGACCGCGGCGAGCAGGCCCCAATCCCGGACCCGGGTGCGCACCGGGACCACGAAGACGATGTCGCCGGCTGCGCCGTCCGCCCGGTCCAACAGCTCCGCCGGAGGGAACCGGGACACCGGCACCACCGCGTCCGGCGCACCCACCGCGATCCGGAACTCGCCGACCAGCTCCAGCCGGTCCGCCGCGGCCGGCTCCACGCCGGCCGGCCACAGCCCGAGGCAGCCGGCCACCGCCGGCGTCAATCCGAGCCAGTCGAGCGTACGGGCGTCGTGCTCGCGCGTGCCGAGCAGGGAGAGGCCCAGCTCGTACTGGATGTTGAGGGTGCTCTGCAGGTATTGCACCTGGCTGAAGAGGGAGCGGGTGTGCGGTTCGGAGACGGGCAGGCCGGTGCTGGGGCAGCCGCAGGAGTTCCGCCGCTGGAAGACCGTGGGGACTTGGACGATGCGGGCCGCGCTCTCCAGCAACGGCCCGTCGTCCTGGGGCAGCCTGCCCTGCTGCGGTCGGCATTCCTGCGGTCCGGCCTCCTGCGGTCGGCTTTCCTGCGGTCGGCTTTCCTGCGGTCGGCTTTCCTGCCGTCCGCTCTGCTGCCGTCCGCTCTCCTGCAACAGCTTGTAGACGGCGGCGCCCACGTCGTCCAGCGGCTGCCGCACGCTCGACAGCGCCGGCCGCAGATAGGCCGCGTCCGGAATGTCGTCGAACCCGACCACCGCCAGCTCGGCGGGAAGGTCGTAGCCGGCCGCCGTCATCCGGCCGATCAGCCCGATCGCGTTGCGGTCCGTGCCGAGCACGATCGCGGAAGCCGGCATGCCCGCCCGGATCAGCGCGTCGGCGACCGCCTCACCGCCCGACTCGTGGTTGTCGCCGGTGTCGAACAGCAGCTCAGGCTGCGGGGTCAGCCCGTGCGCGAGCAAGCCCTCCCGGTAGCCCTCGTGGCGCTCCCGCAGATCGAAGTGGGCCAGGAACCCGCCGAACGCGATCCGCTCGTGCCCGTGTTCGACAAGGTGGCGGACGGCTGCCCGTACCCCGCTGCGGTTGTCGGCCAGGACCACCGACGCGTCGGCGGTGGCCGCCTCCTGCGCCACCAGGATCGTCGGGAGGCCGGCGCGGAGCGCGCCGGCCACCGGGCCGGCGGCGACCGCGCCGGGCAGCACCACCAGGCCGGACAGATGATCCCACGCCACCGGCCGATCAAAATCGGGCAGACCGCTGCGGTCGGCGCTGTGCGCACCCGGGTTCAGCGTCTGGATCGCCAGCACCCGGTCACCGCCGGCCACGGCCGCCGCGGTGATCCCCTCGATGATCGCGCCGTAGTAGTCCCCGCCGACGAACGGCGACAGAATCCCGAACGTCCGGCCACTCACACCGTCCATGATCCCGCGTCACCGATATCGTGCAGCCGGAAGCGCACATTCGGCTCCCGGCCGCTCTCGGCCGGCATCAGACAGCATGGAGGGGCGATGGCCCGCTACGCGGCCCTGCTGCGCGGCATCAACCTGGGCCGCTCACGCCGGGTCGGCATGGCCGACCTGCGCACACTGCTGATCGAGCAGGGGTACGGCGGGGTCGCCACCCTCCTGCAGAGCGGCAATGTGGTGCTCGATTCCGATCAGCCGGCGGCGTCGTTGGGTCCCGCCCTCGAAGAGGCCATCACGAAGCGTTTCGGGATGCCGGTCGAGGTGATCCTGCGCAGCCGCGACGAGATCGCGCAGGTGGTGGCGCTGAACCCGCTGGGCTCGGTGGCCGACGACGGCTCGCGCTATGTGGTGGCGTTCCTGGCCTCCCCAGCGTCGGAGGACCCCCTGAAGGGCGTCGACACCGGCGACGAGCGGTATGTGCTCTCCGGCGCCGAGATGTATCTGTGGCTGCCCGGCGGCCAGCAGAACAGCCCGCTGATGAAGGCCCTGGCCAAGATCAAAGCCGGCCCGTCAGCGACCGTCCGCAACTGGAATACGGTGGAGAAACTCCTCGCGATGCTGGATCGTCCCCAGGTGTGATCGTCGTCCAGCGAGTCCGGGTGAGGTGGAGCGCCGCCGCCCGCGGAGCCACCCATGCCGCCACGCGTCGCGGCCTCGACCGCCCGATGCTGGTGCCTCCCACCCTGCCCGCCGGGGACCTGATCGTGCACGACGTCCTGGCCGACGAGGCGGCGGGCTATGTCTGGCGCAGCCAGGTGGTGAGCGGTGAGGTAGCCGACCTCGCCCTGCATTTCGCCAAAGCTGGCAACAGTGCCCACCCTCGCACCGCCGCCCGCAACGGCGTCCGCGTCCGCGACGGCGTCCGCGTCCGCGTCCGCGTCCGCGACGGCGTCCGCGTCCGCGACGGCGTCCGCGTCCGCGACGGCGTCCGCGTCCGCGACGGCGTCCGCGTC
>NZ_JBEZZB010000119.1:0-34035 GCF_040638955.1 Actinoplanes sp. NPDC024001 | reverse complement strand
GGCCTATGCCGCGGTCGCCCGGCCGGTCGAGGGCACGGTCCTCTCGGTCGTCGGGGGGCCCCCCGCGGGGGGCGGGCCCCGCAAAAAACACAACCAGGGGACCCGGGCCCGCCCCCCCCCGCGCCCCCCGGCCCCGGCCCCGCCGACAGCGACGGCCACACCCAGTCGCAGCCCTGCGGCGGAGCCGTCGGCGAGCACTCCGCAGCCGGCCGGCTCGGCGAGCGAACCAGGGGCGCCACCGCCCGCTGAGCAGTAGTCAGGGGAACCCGTTCGAGCCCCTCGGTGCGACCGCGCCGAGGGGCTCGACGGCCTGTCACACGACTAGGGCATTGCGCCCGATTACTGCGGTTGTCCACTCTTATGACCGGACGGCAGCACTGTGCGTAGACTGCCACTGATTTGATCCGGAGGCGCTACGACGCTAGCTGCGCAAACAGCCAGGGTGTCCGGCCGCCGCCGGCTCGATCACCCACCCGGCGTAATGGTGACCCCCGATGACCTCACTCGGGCGGGTTAAACCGTATAGGCATACCTGTCCGATTTATGCGCCGCAACGGCGTACGGAAAACCGATCACATCGGACATCTCTATCGGGGACCGTTGTATGAGCGCCGAACAGGCATGATTCCCACACCGGCCTTCGAGGAGGAACGAGCCGCATGTCCGATCTGAGCCATCCACTCGCGGCCGTCACTGTGCGGGCTGTTCCGCGGCGGGCAGTCTCGTGGCAGGCAGTCTCGTGGCGGGCAGTCTCGTGAATCGGCGCGACGTTCTGACGAGTCTCCGCGAGGGCAGTGCCGCCCACAACCGCCGTGGGAGTGACGCCCGCGGCGGACACGCCCGGGGGAAGGCGCCGGATCTGCACATCGAACTCGAGACCGCCGACCACGAGGAGCCGACCTGGGAGGTCCACCGGCCGGGCGCTCCGCGGCGTCGCTTCGACCGCCGGGCCCGGGCCATCCTCACCGCGGCCGCGATCGCGGCGGTGCTGGCCAACGCGGGCGCGGCCTGGGCCTACTGGCGGTTCAACGGTCCGGGCGAGAAGCCCGAGGCCGCCGAGACCGCTGCCGCCGGCGCCGCTTTCGAACTGACCCTGAGCGGCACTTCGGACGTCAACCAGCCGCTGCGGCCGGGCGGCACCGGCAACCTCACGATCACCGTGACCAACCAGCACTCGGTGCCGATCCGGATCACGTCGATCATGCGGGGTGCGGGGCCCGCGGTCGCCGACGACGCGCATCGTGAGGCCGGCTGCGTCGATCCGCGGGTCGAGATCAACCAGGCGCGCTTCCCGGTCTCCTGGGAGGTGCCGAAGAACACGATCGGAGCCTTCATCCTGCCGGGCGCCCTGTCGATGCGCGGTGGGCCGGCCGCGTGCCGTGGAGCCTCCTTCAGTGTTCCGGTGCAGGCGCACGCCGTACGCCACTGAGGTTTCCGGTCCTGCGGACCGGTGAAAGAGATCGGCATGAGCAGGATCTCGGTGGTGACCGGCGCGAGCGCCGGGATCGGGCGGGCGGTCGCCCGCCGGCTGGCGGCGCGCGGCGATGCGGTCGCGCTTCTCGCGCGCGGCGAGGAGGGGCTTGCGGCGGCAGCCGATGACGTACGCCGTAGCGGAGGCACCGCCCTCGCGCTGGAGGTGGACGTCGCCGACTTCGCCGCGGTGGACGCGGCTGCCGATCGGGTCGAGAAGGAACTCGGCCCGATCGACCTGTGGGTCAACAACGCCTTCTCCAGCGTCTTCGCGCCGTTCTCCGAGATCGGGATGGACGAGTTCGCCCGCACCACCGAGGTCACCTATCTCGGATATGTGCACGGCACCCGCGCCGCGCTGAGCCGGATGCAGCCGCGCGACCACGGGGTGATCGTCCAGGTGGGATCGGCTCTGGCCTACCGGGGGATCCCGCTGCAGAGCGCCTACTGCGGCGCCAAGCACGCGGTGCAGGGGTTCACCGAGTCGCTGCGGGTGGAGCTGCTGCACGAGCGGAGCAACGTGCACGTCACGATGGTGCAGATGCCGGCGGTGAACACCCCGCAGTTCCGGTGGGTGCTCTCCCGCCTGCCCCGCAACGCACAGCCGGTGCCGCCGATCTACCAGCCGGAGGTGGCGGCCGGCGCGGTCCTCTACGCCGCTGATCATCCGCGGCGCCGGGAGTACTGGGTCGGCGGCTCGACCGCGCTCACCCTGGCCGCGAACGCCGTCGCACCCGGGCTGCTCGACCGGTACCTGGCCGTCAGGGGCTACGCCGGCCAGCAGACCCCCGACCCGCAAGACCCGGACCAGCCGGCGAACCTGTGGAGCCCGGCCGACGGGCCGTCCGGCCAGGACGCGGGCGCGCACGGCGAGTTCGACGACCAGGCCAAGACCCGCAGCCTGCAGCTCTGGGCCTCACAGCATCACGGTCTGCTCGCCTCGCTGGCCGGCGGCCTGCTCGCCGGTGCCGCCTGGGCCGCCACCCGCTCCCGCTGACCCACCGTGTGAGGTTCGGTGCTCGGTGCGCCGCGACTTCACACGCGGATGTGGCGGGGAGCGGGGCGTTCGAGGTCGGCCGGGTTGACCACCACGGCGGTGGTCAGGACGGCTCGCGCCCGGTCCTCGGCGGCGCGCGCCAGCCGGCCGTCGTGGCTGGCCGCCTCGATGCCGTCGGCGATCACCTTCGCGGTCGCGTCGCCGTAGGTGCGGGCGTCGTGGATCTCCCGTTCGTGGATCAGGGAGGCCTCGTGCTCGCGCAGCCGGCCGGCCCGAGCCTCGGCCCGCTCGTAGGCGTTGCCGCGGGACGCGAACTTGAGCCCGATCGCGGCGCAGTCCAGAGCCACCAGGAGCAGCGCGATACCCAGGTAGAACACCCCGACACCCCAGAAGTCGGCGGTGATCAGGTGCCACATGGCCGCGGTTCGGGCCCCGAAGCCGGCGTCCGCTCGTACCACTGCGGCGTTGGCGGCCCGGGCCTGGCTGATCTGCTCGCCCAGGCGGGCCTGCTCGGCCGCGCGGGCCGCGCGGGCCGCCCGCTGATCCTGCTGGAGCTGGACCGCCTGGCGGTCGAGGCCGGCGGCCTCGCGGTCCAGACCGCGCGAGCGTTGCACCAGGTCGTCGCAGTAGCCACCGCGCGGGCAGCCGGCCCGGCGGCTGACGCCGGCACCGGACGAGTCGGCGAGCGCCTGGCGGTAGAGCAGCCGGGCGTCGCCACGTTTCGCGGACGCCCGGTCGGTCAGCGCACGCACCGCGGCGTCGTCACCGGCGGCTTCCCGCCGCAGCTCGGCGAGGCGTGCGGTGTAGGCGGCCACCGCCCCGCCGCGGTCGAGTTCCTCGAGTTGGACGCTGTGCACCTCGGCGAGCCGGGCGTCGATCTCACCCCGGTAGCGGGCCAGCATCAGCGGCTCGGTCACCACCACCGCGAAGAGCAGGGCCAGTCCCAGCCGGCCGAGGTAGAGCCCGGCCGTGGGCGGGCGCAGCAGGTGCCGCGGGTCAGCCGAGTCGAGCCGCTCGTAGTTGATCGCCACCCGGCCGACGACCGCCCGGTCGTAGGCGACCACCCCGACCGCGAACAGCGGGCCGACCACCCACTGGTACCAGGGATGGGAGTAGCCGGTGCTGGCGTCGATGAACGCGGCGCCGCCGACCGTCGCATAGACGAAGTAGAGCAGGATGAAGACGCCGATAGATCGATAAAGAACGCGGTCCGAGTGTGTCGTCACACTTCGCGGATTCACGTTCGCCACCCGCAGCAGCAGGTGCCCGAGGCCCTTGCGCATGCTGCCGAGTCTGGCCGACCGGGTCGCGGCCCGTTCGTGGAATCCCCAGATCAGGTGCCGGTGGGACGGCCCGGCAGGGTGGGCTCGCTGATGGTGACGGTGACCCGGACCTGGGCACGCACCACCTGCAGCTGCGGTTCGAGAACGAGCACCGGACTACTCTCCGAACGCGCCGATCGGTTGCTGTCCATCTCGGCCTGGGCCGTGTAGCTCTCGTACAGTTCGGTGGCATCGTTGATCTCGATCAACCGGTCCACCTCGGCGCCGACCGCCGCCGCGTACTCCGCGGCCCGGCTCAGGGCGTCGGTCACCGCCGCGCGGCGCACCTCGGCGCCGGCCCGGCTGCCCGGGCGCAGCTGCCACGACGGCCCGGAGACGGCGGCAAGATCAACCCCGGCCAACCGTACGATCAGGTCACCCAGGACGGTGAAGTCGGTGACCAGGGCGTTGACGCCGGCACTCCCCTCGAAGGCCCCGGTCTCCCCGCCCTGCGGGTTCCACTCCGGGTAGACGTCGACGTTGGTGGACTCGCGGCGCTCGATCGCGTCGGCGAACTCGTCCAGCACCGCGCCGACCGCCGCCGACCCCTCGGCGAGTCGCTCCAGCACCGCCGCCCGCGTGGGCTTGCCCTTGACGGCCGTCCGCACGTGGACGACCGCCAGCTCCGGTGGCACCTGCCGGACGGCCTCACCTCGGGTGACGACCACCGGCAGACGCTCCATGGAGCACTCCCCTCAGAAGGGCTCGGCGAGCCGGTCGGCGGCCGCGGCCACCCGCTCGTCGGTCGCGGTCAGGGCGATCCGCACGTGCCGGGCCGCGGACGGGCCGTAGAAGGCGCCCGGCGCGGCCAGGATGCCCCGGCGGGCGAGCCGGTCGACGGTCGCCCAGCAGTCCTCGTCGCGGGTGGCCCAGAGGTAGAGCCCCGCCTCCGAATGACTGATCTCGAAGCCGGACTTGACCAGGGCGGTACGCAGGGTGTCGCGGCGAGCCGCGTAACGCGCGCGCTGCTCGGCCACGTGAGTCTCGTCGTTCAGCGCCGCGACCATGGCCGCCTGCACCGGTGCCGGGACGATCATCCCGGCGTGCTTGCGGACCGCGAGCAGCTCCTTCACCAGGGCCGGATCGCCACCGACGAAACCGGCCCGGTAACCGGCCAGGTTGGACCGCTTGGAGAGCGAGTGCACGGCCAGCACGCCGGTGTAGTCGCCGCCGGTCACCTCGTCGGAGAGCACCGAGACCGGCTGCGACTCCCAGCCGAGCGAGACATAGCACTCGTCGCTGACCACGACGACGCCGCGCTCACGGCCCCAGGCGACCACCTTGCGCAGGTGCTCGACCGGCAGCACCCGCCCGGTCGGGTTGGACGGCGAGTTGATCCAGATCATCTTGACCCGGCGGTCCGGGCCGACCGCGGTGAGCGAGTCGGACCGGATCACCTCGGCACCGGCGAGCCTGGCGCCCACCTCGTACGTCGGGTAGCAGACCGCCGGGATGACCACGACGTCGCGGGGGCCGACCCCGAGCAGCGCCGGCAACCAGGCGACCAGCTCCTTGGAACCGATCGTGGGAAGCACCCCGAATTCCCCGGAAGCGTGACACTCCCGCGAGATCCAGCCGGTGATCGCGGCACGCAGCGCGGGCGAACCGGCGGTCAGCGGATAGCCGGGCGCGTCCGACGAGTCGGCGAGGGCCTGCCGGACAGCCGGCGGGACCGAGTCGACCGGCGTGCCGACCGACAGGTCGACGATGCCGTCAGGATGCGCCGCGGCGATCGCTTTGGCCGGCTCCAGCAGATCCCAGGGGAAGTCCGGCAGAGCCGACGACCGAGCGTTCAGTGCCCTTCCCCACGCGGCGCCTGACCGGCGACGAACGGGGCGTCCTTGTCGATCTTGCCGACCTTGGAGGCGCCACCGGGCGAACCGAGATCCTCGAAGAACTCGTAGTTCGCGTTGGTGTAGTCCTTCCACTGATCCGGAACGTCGTCCTCGTAGAAGATCGCCTCGACGGGGCAGACCGGCTCGCAGGCCCCACAGTCGACGCACTCATCGGGGTGGATGTAGAGCATCCGGTTGCCCTCGTAGATGCAGTCGACCGGGCATTCCTCGATGCACGCCTTGTCGAGAACATCGACGCAGGGCTCAGCGATGATGTAGGTCACGGGTCTTCCCTTCAAAGCCACGCCGCGTGGACCGCCGACGACAACCAGAGCCTAGTATTCCCGCCGAGGGAGGTATTACGTGCTCCGACAGCAGGATGTGGGACACCGGGTGGTGGTACGGCGAATTGTAGGCGTAACCGGGGACCGCACGCTCTTCACGGATGCCCTGGGCGAGCTTGTCGACCTGACGGAGACCGATCTCACACTCGCCACCGACAAGGGCACCGTCCGCGTCCCGCTGGGCGAGGTGCACCGTGCCAAGCGGGTTCCGCCCGCGCGCCGTGCCCGCGCCGCCGAAGTGATCGCCCTCGAACTCGCCGCCGACGAGGCGTGGCCGGCCCCGGTCCGCTCCCGGCTCGGCGGCTGGATCCTGCGGGCCGCGGACAACTGGACCGGCCGGGCCAACTCCGCGCTCGCCGTCGGCGATCCCGACCGGCCGCTGGAGGCCGCGATCGACGCGGTCGCCGAGTGGTACGCGGAGCGCGGTCAACTTCCACTGATCAACGCGCCGATGCCGCTCGCCGCCCCGGTCAACGCGGCGCTGGACGAGCGCGGCTGGACCGCCCGGCCGCTGACCCTGGTGCAGACCGCACCGCTGGCGCCGCTGCTCGCCGACCCGGCACGCGCCGACCTGCCCCCGGTGGATCTGGCCGACACGCCCACCGACGCCTGGTACGCCATGGTGGCCGAGCACAAGGGGACCCTGCCCGGGAGCGCGCTTCGCATCCTCACCGGCGTACCGGAGAAGGTTTTCGCGCACGTCCGCGACGCCGACGGTGACCTGCTCGCGGTGGCCCGGGGCACGGTCACCGGGCCGGACCGCTGGCTCGGCCTGTCGCTGCTGCAGACCGCGCCGGCCGCGCGGCGGCGCGGCCTGGCGCGACATGTCGTGCGGGCCGTCGCGGGCTGGGCGGCGCAACGCGGCGCCACCCGTGCCTACCTGCAGGTGGAGGAGCGAAACTCGCCGGCGGTCACGCTTTACGGCCGGCTCGGTTTCAGCACCCACCACACCTATCTGACCAGGCAGGCGCCCCGGTGAACCGGCGTCAGCGGCGGACCACGCGGCGCGGGCGGGTGGCGCGCGCCGCGGTGAACGCCTTGAGCGACTTGGACCGGTAGTCACGGCCCAGCAGCACGGCCACCCAGTAACCGAGCACGGTGCCGACGATCGCGCAGGCCGAGTAGAGCCAGATCTGCGCGAAGAAGTCGCCCGCGCCGCTGGCGAACGGGCCGTTGCCGCTGATGAACGGGCCCAGCAGCACGGTCAGCAGCATGCCGCCCAGCGCGCCGAAGCCGATGTCGGGCAGCCAGCTGCTCGGCCGCACCTGCTGCGACCGGATAAAGGTGAGGACCCCGAGCACGAGCGCGATCAGCACGAACATGACGATCGTCGCCCGGTTCTGCGCGATGTCGGAGTCGTCGAAGCCGATCCGGACCACCAGGCGGGCCACCGCATTGATCGCGAACAGTGCGACCGCCAGCACCGTGATCCGGAACCAGCGCTGTTCCCTCATCTTCATCCTCCCGCTGAGCGTGCGAAACATTGGCCGGGATCGTAACGCCCCGCACACCGGCGGTGCTCGATCCCCGGCCATCTTCGCGGATGGCGCGCGAGGTTTCCTAGACGCTGCCTGGGAGTCCGCTGTCAGCCGGGCGCGGCACCGGCCGCAGGATCATGCGGTACGAGTACACCGCGAAGGTCAGGCTTCCGACCAGGATGGTCACCAGGGCCACCCAGTTCTTCCCGCCGATCAGGTAGTCCCCCTCGGCGGTGCGGGTGCCGGCGGCGGCCAGCATCAGCAGCGTCCAGAGCGCCCACGGCACGCCGAGCGCCCACCGGCGGCCGGTGGTGGTCACCGCGAACCAGGCGATCGCCAGGTTGGCCCCGACCGCGAACGGGATCGCGATCGGGACGGCGGCGCCGCTGCCGGCCCACGGGTTGCGGCCGGCGAAGAGCTCCGCCACGCCGCCGCTGCGCAGGGCGGTCAGCTCCAGCTCGATCGCGGCGGTGACCACGGTGGCGAGGATCGACACGACCACGCCGGCGACGCGGATCACGGTGTCCCAGCCGGCCCACGGCTGCCGGGCGACCGGCGGCTCCACCACGGCCTCGGTGATCGGCTCGGTCATCGGCGGCCCGCCTCCGCGGTCAGCGTCTCGGCGATCTCCAGGCCGCTGAACAGGTCGTCCTCCCACTGGAAGGGGCCGGAGCCGGGGCCGCGCTCGCCCTTGGCAAGCGTGTAGTACTCCACGCCCATGAACTCGCCGCCGAAGTCGCCGGCGATCCCGTAGAGCCAGGAGTTGTCCGGGATCTGGGTGGCGTGGGCGCGCATCGCCGCGGTCTTCTTCGCGTCGTGGTCGGTGCCGTCGATGCGGGCGGCGATCTGCTCGTCGGGCGTGCCGAACGGCAGGTCCTCGACCTTCTCCACCTGGGCGAACGGGTTGTCGGAGGACTCCCGGAACGCGGCCATGCCGTCGCGCATCACGCTCAGCGGCATCGCGTTCCAGTAGATCTTCGCCGGACCGTCGTCGCCGGCCAGCTCGGCGGCGCGCATCGCGACGCGGTGGGCCTGGATGTGGTCCGGGTGGCCGTAGAACCCGTTCTCGTCATAGGTGATCATGACCTGCGGGCGCACCTCACGGATGATCTCCAGCAGGTGGCCGGCCGCCTCGTCCAGATCGGCCCGCCAGAAGGCCCGCGGGTGATCGTTGGTCGGCAGGCCCATCATGCCGGAGTCGCGGTAACGCCCCACGCCGCCGAGCATGCGGTGGTCGGTCACGCCGAGCGCGGCGCACGCCCGCTGCCACTCCACCAGCCGGTAACCACCGAGCTGGTCGGCCTGGCCGGCGGCGAGCTGGGCCAGCTCCGGCACGTGGATCTCGCCCTCCTCGCCGAGAGTGCAGGTCACCAGGGTGACGTGGGCACCGGAGGAGACATAGTGCGCCATCGTCGCCCCGGTGCCGATGACCTCGTCGTCGGGGTGCGCGTGCACCAACAGCAGTCGGCGGGCGGGCAGCTCTTCGCTAGCGGTCACGGCCGATACTGTACGCGCGACCACCGACGAGTTCGCCCGACGAGCCCGCGGTTTGCCCCGCGCGAGACCGTCTTGATCAGCGATGCTGAGGACGTGGAGTACCCGCACACCGTGAGGATCGGCGCCGACGGCGCACGGCTCGTGTTCCTCCGCTCGGCCGGCCCGGACGACCCCGACGACTCGCTGTGGCAGCTCGACACGGCCACCGGCACGGAACGCCGCGTAGCGACCGGTCCGGTGGAGTCGTACGCGATCGACCGGGACGCGCGGGTCGCCGCGTTCGCCCGGGGCGGCGAGCTGTTCCGGGCCGACCTGATCGACGGCACGGTCACCGCGATCGCGACCGCCGAACCGGTCCACGACCCGCGTCCCGACCCGGCCGGGCGCACCATCGGCTACGTCACCGACCCGCACGGCTCGGCGGCGCTGCGGGTGGCCGGGCCGGAGGGCGACCGGCTGCTCGCGGGCGAACCGGGCAACGCCTGGCGCGAGCACGGCGGCACCATCTCCTGGGGGATGGCCGGGACCGGCGCGGCCGAGTTCGGGCGCAGCCGTGGCTGGTGGTGGGCGCCGGACGGCAGCCAGATCCTCGCCGTGCGCACCGCCAAGTCGGCCAGCCTGCACCTGCTCGACCTGGACGACGGCTGGGTGGACGTGCACTGGGACCGGGAGACCTATCCCTACCTGGCACAGGTCCACTGGCACACCGGCGGGCCGCTGATCACCGTGCTGCGCCGGATGCAGCAGCACGGCCTCGTGCTCTCGGTCGACCCGCGGACCGGGGAGACCCAGGTGCACGCCGAACTCGCCGACGCCCGCTGGGTGGAGCCGATCCCGGGCACCCCGCGGCACCTGCCGGACGGGCGGGTGCTGGTCGGCGGGGAACTGGCTCACGACGGGTTCGACGCGCGCTGCCTCTTCGCCGACGGCAGCCTGCTCACCCCGCCCGGGCTCTACGTGCGGCGGGTGGCCGGCATGCTGCCCCGCCAGGACGGGCCGGCCGGGGCGCCGGATCTGATCGTCGAGGGCAGCCAGGGTGATCCGGCGGTGCGGGAGCTGTTCCGGGTGCGCACCTCGCTGGGCGGCGGGGGACCCGAGGTGACCCGGATCCCGGTGCGGTGCGGGCCGGAAGGGGCCACTGTCGGCGGGGGGCTGCTGGTCACCGCCGGGCAGGTGTGGCGCGGGGAGGACCTGGTGGCGACGCTGCGGTCGTACGCGGCTGAGCCCCCGTACCGTCCGGAACCGGTGCTGGAGAGGGTGACCGACCGGCGGCTGCCGGCCGCCGTGCTCTATCCGTCCGGCCATGTCGGCGGCAGCCGACTGCCGGTGCTGGTCACCCTCGGCGACGGACCCGGGCATCAGCAGGTGGTGGCCGAGGCCACCGCCTGGCAGGAACGGCAGTGGTGGGCCGACGCCGGCTTCGCCGTCGTGAGCATCGATTCCCGGGGTACGCCGGGAGTCGCGCCCAGCTTCGAGAAGGCCGTGCACCGCCGCCTCGCCGACATCACCCTGGCCGACCAGGCGGACGCCCTGCACGCACTCGTCGGCAAGCACCCCGATCTGGACCTGACCCGGGTCGCGGCACGCGGCCGGGGGCTCGGCGGCTGGCTGGCCGCGCTCGCCGTGCTGCGGATGCCGGAGGTCTTCCACCGGGCGGTGGCCCGCGAGCCGGTGCTCGACTGGACCCAGCTGCCGGCGCCGATCGGCGAGCGCTATCTCGGCGACCCGCACGACTCCGCGGACGTCTACGCCCACCACAGCCTCGCCGAGGCCGGATCGTCGCAGGACGTGCTGCTGGTGGGCGCCGAACTGCCGGGCCTGCGGTCGGTCGGGTCCGCCTCCCTCGACGAGGAACTGGCCTTCCTGCGGTCAGCGCGCTGAAGTTGTCGCACCCGGCGCTTAGGGTCGGTTCATGAGCCACTTCGATGAGGCGGGCGCGGCGGTGCAGGCCGCGCTCGACGCCGGCGCCCGCTATGCGGACGCGCGAGTGATGGTGCGGCGGAGCGAGGCGATGTCAGCCCGGGACGGCGCCGTCGAGGATCTCGGTTTCGACGAGAGCGCCGGGCTGGGCGTGCGGGCCCTGGTCGGGTCCGGCTGGGGTTTCTATGCCGTGCCCGACCTGTCCGAGTCGGCCGCCCGGGCGGCCGGCCGGCGGGCCGCGCAGATCGCCGCCGCCAGCGCCACGGTGTCCGGCCCGCCGGTCGATCTGGTCCCCGGCGCGCCCGTGGTGGCGAGCTGGTCCAGCGACTGCGTGGTGGACCCGCTCGGGGTGCCGCTCAGCGACAAGGGCGACCTGCTGGTGCGGGCCACCGCCGCGGCCAAGGAGGCGGGCGCCGACCTGGCCGAGGCCACCTACTCGATCTGGGACACCCGCAAGTGGTTCGTCTCCAGCGAGGGGCACCGCATCGACCAGCACATCCGCGAGTGCGGCGCCGGGGTGGAGGCGAGCGCGTTCGGCGACGGGGAGATTCAGCGGCGGTCCTGGCCGTCGTGGCGTGGGCAGTTCGGCACCCGCGGCTGGGAGCTGGTCGAGGAGCTCGACCTGGTGGGCAACGCGCCGCGGATGGCCGAGGAGGCGCGGGCCCTGCTGACCGCGCCGCTCTGCCCGTCGGGCGAGACCACCCTGGTGCTCGGCGGGGAGCAGCTCGCGCTGCAGATCCACGAGTCGGTCGGGCACGCCATCGAGCTGGACCGGATCCTCGGCTGGGAGGCGGCCTTCGCCGGGAACAGCTGGCTCGACCTGAGCAAGCTCGGTTCGCTGCGCTACGGCTCCGAGCTGATGAACATCACCATCGATCCCACCTTCCCGGGCGGGCTGGGCAGCTTCGGCTTCGACGACGAGGGCACCGCGGCCACCAAACGACATGCCGTCCGCGACGGCATCTGGGTGGGTGTGCTGGCCGGGCGCGACTCGGCGGCGGTCGCCGGGCTGGACTACGCGGGCAGTGTCCGCTCCGACGGCTGGGCCCGGCTGCCGATGGTGCGGATGACCAATGTCGGCCTGGAGCCCGGCCCGCACACGTTCGACGAGATCATCGCGGCCACCGACGACGGCGTGTTCATGGACGTCAACCGGTCCTGGTCGATCGACGACCGGCGGCTGAACTTCCAGTTCGGCTGCGAGATCGGCTATGAGATCAAGAACGGGAAGCTGGGCCGGATGCTGCGGAACCCGACCTACACCGGGATCGGCCCGCGGTTCTGGCAGTCGATGGACATGCTCTCCTCGGAGACCGTCGCGTGGGGCACACCCAACTGCGGGAAAGGCCAGCCCGGCCAGATCGGGCACACCGGGCATCCGGCTGCGCCGGCCCGATTCACCGGCGTGCGGGTGGGGGTGCGCGGATGAGCGAGCTTGCGAGCGAATCGGTCGGCTCAGTCTTGAACTCATGGCGACGCCGGAGCGCAGCGGAGGTGGCGGCATGAGCGAGCTCGCGAGCGAATCGGTCGGCTCAGTCTTGAACTCATGGCGACGCCGGAGCGCAGCGGAGGTGGCGGCATGAGCGAGCTTGCGAGCGAATCGGTCGGCTCAGTCTTGAACTCATGGCGACGCCGGAGCGCAGCGGAGGTGGCGGCATGAGCGAGCTTGCGAGCGAATCATTCGGCTCAGTCTTGAACTCATGGCGACGCCGGAGCGCAGCGGAGGTGGCGGCATGAGCGCTGAGTTGGGGATCGCGGTCAAGGTCATCGAACTGGTCCGCTCGCTGGCGGGGCGGGCGGCGGAGGCCGAGGTCGTGGTGCGGCACGACGCCCAGGCGCTGACCCGCTTCGCGAACTCGACGATTCATCAGAACGTGGCCGACGTCGTCACCGCCGTGCGGCTGCGCCTGCACCTGGACGGCCGCACCGCCGGCGGTTCGACCACGATCACCGATGCCGACGGGCTGCGCACGCTGGTCGAGCGGACCATCGCGGCGGCCCGGGTGAGCCCGGCCGACCCGTCCTGGCCCGGCCTGACCCCGCCGGCCGCGCTGCGCGTCACGGCCGGCCATCCGGGTTCCGGTGAGCGGTCCGGTCTGGCGTTCGGGTTCGACGAGGCCACCGCGCGGGCCACCCCGGCCGAGCGGGCCGAGCGGGTGGCCGACTTCGTGCGGGCCGCCGACGGCCTGGAGACGGCCGGTTACTGCCGGACCGTCTACGTCTCGGCCGCCTTCGCCAACACCGCCGGTCAGGCGGTCGAGGGGCGGGCGGCGGAGGCGGCGATGGACGGCATCGCCCGTGTCGACGGGGCCGATGGGGTCGCCCGGCTGGCATCGGCACGGCTGGCCGATCTGGACGGCGCGGCCCTCGGCGCCCGCGCCGCGGCCAAGGCCCGGGCGGCCCGCCGCCCGGTCGAGCTGCCACCCGGGGACTACGAGGTGGTCCTCGAGCCGGACGCGGTCGCCGACCTGCTGCAGAACTTCGGGACCTACGGCTTCAACGGCAAGGCGTATGTGCAGCGTCAGTCCTTCGCCGAGCCCGGCACGGAGCAGTTCGACCCGTCGGTGACCATCGTGGACGAGCCACTGGGCAGCCGCGGCGAGCCGGCGCCCGACCTGCCCTTCGACGACGAGGGCACCCCGCGCCGGTCGCTGGTCCTGGTCCGCGACGGGGTGACCCGCGCGGTGGCCCACGATCGGACCTCGGCGGCACAGGACGACGGCGCGGAGTCGACCGGGCACGCCTCGGCGTCCTCGCGGTCCTGGGGTCCACAGCCGACGCACCTGCGCCTGGAGGCGTCGGAGCGACCAGCCGGAGGGCCCGGCGGCAACGGCACCGGGCCGATCGCCGAGTCGGCCCGTCCGCTGGTCGCCCGGATGCGGCGGGGGCTGCTCGTCACCGATTTGTGGTACACCCGGGTGCTCGACCCGAAAAGCCTGGTGGTGACCGGCCTGACCCGCAACGGAGTCTGGCTGGTGGAGGACGGGGAGATCGTCTCCGCGGTCGGCGGCCTGCGCTTCACCCAGTCCTATCCGCAGGCGCTCGGCCCCGGCCGGGTGCTCGGCATCGGCGCCGAGTCGGTGCTGCTGCCGGAGTCCTGGGGCCGCGCGCGCTATGCGGCGCCGGCCCTGCATCTGGCGGCGTGGAACGTCACGGGCAACGCCTCCGGCTGAGCCGTTCAGAAAGATCCAATACTCCATCGGCAGGCGTCGACGCGGTCCGGGATGGCGTTTTTGTGACGCGCGGGGCATCCCGGCCCGCAAAGAGTCGGACGTTCGGCGTAACGTGTGCCCCACATCACTGTCGTTCGGCGACGGCTGACGTGGGGCACACCTGTGCCCTGAGGCGGTCACCGGGCGACGGCACGCACCTGAGAGACGGCACTGTCAGGGAGATGGAATGACGACGACGGCAACGACGCCGGGTGGCAGCCGGGCGCGCGCGGCGATCGCGGCGAAAACGCTGCGCACCGACCGCTGGTGGCTCGCTCCCCTGATCACCTTCGTCGGGCTGGCGGCCTGGGTCACCTACGCCACCGTCCGGGTATTCATGCACCGATGGTTCTTCGTCGAGGACTTCCACTATCTGACGCCGTTCTACTCGCCGTGCCTGACCGACCGGTGCGGTGACGCGGCGTTGTTCGGCACTCCGCTGCCCAACTTCTTCCTGATCCCGGAGGCGGCGTTCAGCCTGCCGTTCCTGCTGCTGTTCCGGCTGACCTGCTACTACTACCGGAAGGCGTACTACCGGTCGTTCTGGCTGTCGCCGCCGGCCTGCGCGGTGCCGGACGGGCACAAGCGCTACTCCGGAGAGACCCGCTTCCCGCTGATCTTCCAGAACGCGCATCGGTACGCGTTCTACGCCGCGGTGATCATCTCGTTGATCAACACCTGGGACGCGGCGGTGGCCCAGGCGACCGGGCTCGGGCTCGGCAACGTGATCCTCTGGGTCAACGTGATCATGCTGTGGGCGTACACGGTGTCCTGCCACTCCTGCCGGCACATCGCCGGCGGCCGGCTCAAGCACTTCTCCAAGCACCCGCTGCGCTACCGGTTCTGGACGTTCGTCTCCAAACTCAACACCCGGCACATGCAACTGGCCTGGATCACCCTCGGCACCCTGGCGCTGACCGACTTCTACATCATGGGTCTCGCCGCCGAGTGGTACTCCGACCTGCGCTTCATCAACTGAGGGCGGCCACGATGACCACGATCGAACGACACCTTTACGACGTCGTCGTGATCGGCGCCGGTGGCGCCGGCCTGCGCGCGGCGATCGAGGCCCGGCTGGCCGGCAAGAAGACGGCGATCATCTCGAAGTCACTGTTCGGCAAGGCCCATACGGTGATGGCCGAGGGTGGGGCCGCCGCCGCGATGGGCAACGTGAACAGCCGCGACAACTGGATGGTGCACTTTCGGGACACCATGCGCGGCGGCAAGTTCCTGAACAACTTCCGGATGGCGGAGCTGCACGCCAAGGAGGCCCCGGAGCGGATCTGGGAGCTGGAGACCTACGGCGCGCTGTTCGACCGGACCAAGGACGGCAAGATCTCGCAGCGCAACTTCGGCGGCCACGAGTATCCGCGGCTGGCGCACGTCGGCGACCGGACCGGTCTGGAGCTGATCCGGACCCTGCAGCAGAAGATCGTCTCGCTGCAGCAGGAGGACTACGCGGAGACCGGCAGCTACGAGTCGCGGATCCGGGTCTTCCAGGAGACCACCGTCACCGAGCTGCTGCTCGACGGCGACCGGGTGGCCGGCGCGTTCGGGTACTACCGGGAGTCCGGCGAGTTCCTGCTCTTCGAGGCGCCGGCGGTGGTGCTCGCCACCGGCGGGGTCGGCCGCAGCTACAAGGTCACCTCGAACTCCTGGGAGTACACCGGGGACGGTCACGCGCTCGCGCTGCGGGCCGGCGCCACGCTGATCAACATGGAGTTCCTCCAGTTCCACCCGACCGGCATGGTCTGGCCGCCCAGCGTGAAGGGCATCCTGGTCACCGAGTCGGTGCGCGGCGACGGCGGGGTGCTGCGCAACTCCGAGGGCAAGCGGTTCATGTTCGAGTACGTTCCCGACGTCTTCCGCAAGCAGTACGCGGAGACCGAGGAGGAGGCGGACCGGTGGTACACGGATCCGGACAACAACCGCCGCCCTCCCGAGCTGCTTCCCCGCGACGAGGTGGCCCGGGCGATCAACAGTGAGGTCAAGGCGGGCCGGGGCAGCCCGGCCGGTGGCGTCTTCCTCGACGTCTCCACCCGGATGCCGGCCGAGACGATCATCCGGCGACTGCCGTCGATGCACCACCAGTTCAAGGAGCTGGCCGACGTCGACATCACCAAGGAGGCGATGGAGGTCGGCCCCACCTGCCACTACGTGATGGGTGGCGTCGAGGTGGAGCCGGACACCGGTGCGGCCCTGGGCAGGGTGCTCGGCCTGTTCGCCGCCGGCGAGGTGTCCGGCGGGATGCACGGGTCCAACCGGCTCGGTGGCAACTCCCTCTCCGACCTGCTGGTCTTCGGCAAGCGGGCGGGCGAGCACGCGGCGGCATATGTGGACGCCCTCGGCGCGCGCCCCAAGGTGTCCAAGGTGGAGGTGGCCGCCGCGGCCGAGGTGGCACTGGCCCCGCTGGTGCGGACCGGCGGCGAGAACCCGTACACGTTGCAGCAGGACCTGCAGGCGGTGATGGGCGACCTGGTCGGCATCATCCGCCGCGAGGGTGAGCTCGCCGATGCGCTGAAACGCCTGCACGAGCTGCGCAGCCGGGTGGCGAACGTGGCCGCCGACGGCGGCCGGCGCTACAACCCGGGCTGGCACCTGGCGCTCGACCTGCGCAACATGCTGGTCGTCTCGGAGTGCACGGCGAAAGCGGCCCTGGAGCGCGAGGAGTCACGCGGTGGGCACACCCGCGAGGACTACCCGAAGATGAGCCCGGAGTGGCGCCGCGTCAACCTGGTCTGCTCGCTCGACGAGAGCGGCGACGTGCTGCTGGAACGCAAACCGGTGCCGCGGATGCGCGACGAGCTGATCGAGCTGTTCGACCGTGCCGAGCTGGCGAAATACCTGACCGACGAGGAACTGGCCGAGTTGGAGGAGCACTGATGGGCACCAAACGGCGTTTCCGGGTCTGGCGGGGCGACGCGTCCGGCGGCGACCTGCGCGACTTCGACGTCGAGGTGAACGAGGGCGAGGTCGTCCTCGACATCATCCACCGGCTGCAGGCCACCCAGGCGCCCGATCTGGCCTGCCGGTGGAACTGCAAGGCGGGCAAGTGCGGCTCCTGCTCCATGGAGATCAACGGCAGCCCGCGGCTCGGCTGCATGACGCGGATGTCGACCTTCGCCGAGGACGAGACCGTGACGATCACGCCGCTGCGGACCTTCCCGGTGATCCGGGACCTGGTCACCGACGTGTCGTTCAACTACGAGAAGGCGCGGGAGACCCCGGCGTTCGCGCCGCCGGCCGGGGTGGCGCCCGGCGACTACCGGATGCAACAGATCGATGTGGAGCGCAGCCAGGAGTTCCGCAAGTGCATCGAGTGCTTCCTCTGCCAGAACACCTGCCACGTGGTCCGCGACCACGAGGAGAACAAGGAGGCGTTCTCCGGCCCGCGGTACTTCATCCGCGCCGCCGAGCTGGACATGCACCCGCTCGACGACCGCAGCGACCGTAAGGAGTACGCACAGGCCAGCCAGGGTCTGGGCTTCTGCAACATCACCAAGTGCTGCACCGAGGTGTGCCCGGAACACATCAAGATCACGGACAACGCCATCATCCCGATGAAGGAACGGGTGGTCGACCGCCGCTACGACCCGCTGGTCTGGCTCGGCCGCAAGATCTTCCGCCGGGATGAGCTGGAGACGTCCGGGTCGATGGCGCCGAGCACCCCGGTCGGGGTCACCGGCGTCGCGGCCGGCACACCACTCTCCAGCGCGCGCCTGCCGGAAAGCGCGCCGGTCGGCCCGGACGGGCTCATGGACATCTCCGAGGTCGCGGCGCCGCTGCAGGGCGGGCTCTCGCCGTTCGGTGAGGACATCACCTTCCCGCTGCCGCCCGAGCAGGTCGTCTACCACCACCCGGACCCGGAGAAGGAGAAGTGATCCGCGGATAGGGTCGCGGCATGCCGAACCTCTACACACCCGCCCTGCAGCCCGGCGCCCTCGCCGATCTGCCCCAGCCGGTCCTGTCCCATGACGGCCTGCTGTTGCGGCCGTGGCAGGAGCGGGACGTCGCCGCCGTGGTGGCCGGCTATGCGGATCCGGCGATCCAGCGGTGGCACTGCCGGAGCATGGACGAGGCCGAGGCTCGCGAGTGGATCGCCCGCTGGCCGGGCCGGTGGAACGCGGAAACCGGCGCCGGCTGGGCGGTCACCGCGGACGGGTCGGTCGCCGGGCAGATCAGTCTCCGGCGGATTGACCTGGAGGAGGGCCTGGCCGAGGTGTCCTACTGGGTGCTCCCGTCCGCGCGCGGCCGCCGAATCGCACCCCGCGCCCTGGCCGCGCTCGCCGAGTGGTCGTTCGGCACGCTGAAGCTGTACCGGCTGGAGCTGAGCCATTCCATGTTGAACACCGCGTCCTGCCGGGTCGCCGAGGTGGCCGGCTTCCCGGCGGAGGGCACCCAGCGCGGTGCGGCCCGGCACGCCGACGGCTGGCACGACATGCACGGCCACGCCCGCCTCGCCACCGACTGACCCCACCGCCGCGTCCCGCCCTGCCGCCACTTCGCGGCTCGCCATCCTGTTGATCTTCGGCGCACCGTCATCGTGGCGTTCCACAAGATCTGCGGAGGGCGCGAGTCGCTATCGGAGAGCGGGGGGTTCGCCGTCGTCGGGGGCCAGGGCGAGCTGGGTGATGGCCACGTCTCGCCAGGCGCCGTGTTTCCAGCCGATGCGGCGGTGCACGCCTACCGGCTCGAAGCCGAAGGCCGCGTGCAGGCCCAGGCTCGGCTCGTTGGGCAGGGTCGTCTTGGCGACGGCCACCCGGTAACCGCGATCGGCCAGCCGGGGCAGCAGCACCTCGTAGAGCGCCCGGCCGGCGCCGGTGCGGAGACGACCGGTCTCCAGGTAGACGCTCACCTCGCACGACCAGCGGTAGGCCGGCCGGGCGGCGAACGGGCCCGCGTACGCGTACCCGATGATCTGGCCGGAAAGCTCGGCCACCAGCCAAGCGTGCGCCCGGAGGGAAGCGGTGATCCGTGCCGACATCTCGGCCGCCGTCGGCGGCTCCGTCTCGAAGGTGACGGCGCTGTCCAGCACGTAAGGGCGATAGATGGCCGCGCAGGCGGCCGCGTCCGCCGGGGCGGCGTCCCTGATCGTCAACATGCCGTCATAGTAGACGATCATGCGCACTATAGTGACAGGGTGACGGATGATCTCACCCAGGAACTGGCGGCCACCCTGCGTGCCGCGCGCACCGATCGGGAGCTGAGCGTCAACGCCCTGGCCGAGCGGTCGGGAGTGTCGCGCGCGATGATCGCCAAGATCGAGCGGGGCGAGGCGCAGCCGACTGCCGCGCTGCTGGGGCGCCTGGCAGCCGCGCTGGGCCTCACCCTGTCGGAGCTGTTCGCGCGCACCGAGGGCACGTCGCCGCGGCTGGCCCGGCGGGCGGACCAGACGACCTGGGTCGACCCGGAGACCGGCTACCTGCGGCGGTCGGTCTCGCCGGCCACGGGATCGGCGCAGCTGGTCGAGGTCGAGCTGCCGGGCGGCGCCGCGGTCGGTTATCCGGCCGACGCGTTCGCGATCGCGGCACACCAGATCTACGTGCTGGCCGGCCGGCTGCGCTTCCACGAGGGTGACACCCAGCACGACCTGGAGCCGGGCGACTGCCTGGAGCTGGGCGCGCCGGCGCCGTGCACCTATGCGAACCCGACCGACCAGCCCTGCCGTTACCTGGTGGTTCTCACTCCGCGGCGGGCCGGTTGAGCCACAGTTCGAGCCCGTCGAGGATGCGCTCGAGACCGAAGGCGAAGCCGGCCTGGAACATCGCGTAGGGGTCCTGGTTGACCTCGTCGGTCTCCCGCCGCCACTTGTCGTAGTCGGGGTACTCCCCGGCGACCCGCTCCAGGAACGGCTCCAGCTGCCGGGCCATGTCACGAGGATCGACCCCGGACCGCTGCAGTGACGCGGCCACCGCCGACTCGGTGGTGGCCGACCCGACGGCGTGCGCCTGCAGCACCGCGGCGGCGTGCGAGACCTCCAGCCCGGTGAATCCGGCGGCCGAGAACAGGGCGACCATCCGGTTGCCCATCCGCATCGCGTTGG
Source organism: Actinoplanes sp. NPDC024001 (assembly GCF_040638955.1). Taxonomy (NCBI): domain Bacteria; kingdom Bacillati; phylum Actinomycetota; class Actinomycetes; order Micromonosporales; family Micromonosporaceae; genus Actinoplanes; species Actinoplanes sp. NPDC024001. Next base: position 13,917 of record NZ_JBEZZB010000119.1, on the reverse strand, counting down.
GCCCGATCGTGGGGCGCAGGCCGAGCTGGCCGATCACCCACGGATGCCGCATCAGGGCCGCGCGCATGCCGTTGGCCAGCACCGATGCGCCCATGCGCCAGCCGGTGTCGGCCGGATCCGGCACGTAGATCTCGCTGAACACCTCATCGACGGCGAGCTCCATCAGCTCGTCCTTGTGGGCGACGTGCCAGTAGAGCGAGGTGGCGCCGGAGCCGAGCCGGGTGCCCAGCCGGCGCATGCTCAGGCCGGCCGCCCCCTCCGCGTCGAGCATCTCGATCGCGGTGCGCACGATCTGCTCACGGGTGAGTGCGGGCTGGTCGCCCCGGGTGCGCGGCGGACGGGTCCACACCGAGTCGGCGAAGTCGGGCATGCCTGTCATCCTAGCGACACTCGAACACTGTACGAGTTAGGTGTACGGTGTTCGAGTCCATCGCACACCGTACGAGAGAGGGCCACCGATGCCCGATCGTCATCCCCGTCGCTGGTTGATCCTGGGCGTGCTCTGCCTGAGCCTGCTCGTGGTCGTCGTCGACAACATGGTGCTCAACATCGCGATCCCGTCGCTGATCACCGACCTCGGCGCGAGCAGCGCCGACATCCAATGGATCATCGACGCCTACGTACTGGTCTTCGCCGGCCTGCTGCTCACCGCCGGCAGCCTCTCCGACCGGCACGGCCGCCGGCTCGGCCTGGTGTTCGGCCTGATCGTCTTCGGCGGCGCCTCGGCGCTCGCCACCATCTGCGAGACACCCGGTCAGCTGATCGCGGTGCGCGGCCTGATGGGCGCCGGCGCCGCGTTCCTGATGCCGGGCACCCTCTCCATCCTCACCACGGTCTTCGACGACAGCGAGCGCAAGAAGGCGATCGCGATCTGGAGCTCGGTGCTGATGCTCGGGGCGCTCGGGGCGCCCACCCTGGGCGGGCTCTTCCTGGAGCACTTCTGGTGGGGCTCGGTCTTCCTGCTGAACATCCCGATCGCGATCCTGGGCATCGTCGCGGCGCTGCTGATCATCCCGGAGTCCCGGGGGCCGGCGACCCGGCCCGACCTGATCGGCGCGGTCACCTCGATGCTCGGCATGACCGCCCTGGTCTGGGGCATCATCAGCGCCCCCGAGCACGGCTGGACCTCCGGGCAGACGCTCGGCGGGTTCACCGTCGCCGCGGTCTCGCTCGCCGTTTTCGGCCTGTGGGAGCGGCACACCGACACGCCGATGCTGCCGCTCGGGCTCTTCCGCAACCGCAACTTCGCCGGGGCGAGCTTCTCCATCGTGCTGCTCGGCTTCTCGACCGGCGGGGTGGTGCTCGCCATCACCCAGTACCTGCAGTTCGTGCTCGGGTACGAACCCCTCAAGGCGGGTACCGCGTTCATTCCGATGCTGGTGACCGCGATGGCGTTCAACGGGGTCGGCGTCGTCGTGGACAAGCGGTTCGGCGCACGGGTGGCACTGTCGAGCGGGCTGCTGCTGATGGCGGCCGGCTTCGGGGTGCTCGCCTCGCTCAGCCCGGAGGACGGCTACCTCAAGCTCGCCGTCGCGCTGGTGGTGATGGGCATGGGCAGCGGCATCGCGGCGCCGGCGGCGGTCGGGACGCTGCTGGGCGCGCTGCCGCCGGAGCGGGCCGGGGTCGGTTCCGCGGTCAACGACACGGTGCAGCAGGTCGGCACCGCGCTGAGCGTCGCGGTGCTGGGGGCGGTGCTGACGGCCGCGTACCGGTCGGGGCTGCCGGAGGGCGTGACCGGGCCGGCCCGCGAATCCGTGGGTGACGCCCTCGTCGTCGCGGCCGCGACCGGTGACGGCTCGCTGGCCCGGCTCGCGCAGAACGCGTTCGTCGACGCCATCTCGGTCACCGCGCTGGTCGGCGTGGCCGGCGGCATCATCGCGTCGATCGTGGCCGCCTCGATGCTGAGGCCCGCCGAATCGAACGTGAGTACTAAAGTGGGGGTATGAGCTACCAGCCGTCCCTGCTCGATCTGACAGCCGGGTGCGACCTGACGTCCGGGCCGGCCAGCACGCTCGAGCCGCTGGCCGGCCGCCTGACCCGGCACCGGTTGACCGCGGGCGCCTGGGTCGACGTGCTTCCCGGCTGGATGCACGGTTCCGACGCGGTCTTCGAGACCCTGCTCGACATCGACTGGCGGGCCGAGCGCCGCAAGATGTATGACGGCGTGGTCGACGTCCCTCGCCTGCTGCGGTGGTTCAGCGGGCGGGAAGCACTGCCGCATCCCGCGCTCGACGCGGCGAAAGCGGCGCTGAACAGCCACTATGCGGAGGAGCTCGGCGAGGAGTTCGTCACCGCCGGGATGTGCCTCTATCGCGACGGCCGCGACAGTGTCGCCTGGCACGGCGACACGCACGGCCGGTCGGCGAAACACGACACCATGGTCGCGATCGTGTCCTTCGGCTCGCCGCGCAATCTGCTGCTCCGGCCGCGGGCCGGTGGGCACGAGACTCTGCGGTTCCCGCTCGGCCACGGCGATCTGATCGTGATGGGCGGGTCGTGCCAGCGCACCTGGGAGCACGCGGTGCCGAAGACGGCGAAGCCGGTCGGGCCGCGCGTCAGCGTGCAATTCCGCCCCGCGGGCGTTGCCTGACACCTGGTTCCGGGCCACCCTTCGGGCATCGGCTGACCGCCGGGGACCACTCAGCGCCCGGCGGGCAGCACTGGGCGACAGCCGGGTGGGGTGGCTGGCGGGCGGGGGCGCCTGGGCGGGCGGGAAGCAGCGCTGGGTGACAGCTGAGTGGGCGTCGGCGCGGGGGAAAGCCGTCAACCGGAGCGGAAACGGACGGGGCCGTGAGAGGCCTCGAAACTTCGAGGTAACAGGGGCGTTGCAAGAGGTTGACGAGCCCGCCGAGAAAGTTACACTCCAAGTGTAAATAGTTGACCTTCACGCTCCACACAGGACTTTTGCCGGTCCGGCGAGGTGGCTCCATGTCAACAGATCCCCCGCTCAAGGAGCTCGCGCTCCATCACATAACCGTTCGCTTCGGCGGTCTGACCGCTCTCGACGACGTCTCGCTGCGCGTGGCGCCGGGCCGGATCGTCGGGGTCATCGGGCCGAACGGCGCGGGCAAGACCACCCTCTTCAACGTCATCTGCGGCTTCGTGCCGCCCACCTCGGGACACCTCACCCTGGACGGGCAGCCCTGGCGGCCGCGACCGCACCAGCTCAACGGCCTGGGCATCGCCCGGACCCTGCAGGGCGTCGGCCAGTTCGGCGGCATGTCCGTCCTGGAGAACGTGATGGTCGGCGCACGCGGCCGCCGCGCCGAGGCGGAGGCGATGTCCGCCCTCGCCACGTGCGGTGTCGACCGCTACGCCAGCGCCCGTCCCGGTGCGCTGCCCTATGCCATTCGCAAGCGGATCGAGCTGGCTCGCGCCCTGGTCGCGAAACCGCGGATCCTGATGCTCGACGAGCCGGCCGGCGGCCTCGACGCCGACGAGATCCACTGGCTCGCCACGCTGATCAAGGAGACCGGCACCACGGTCCTCCTGGTCGAGCACCACATGGACCTCGTCATGTCGGTGTGCGACGAAATCCTCGTGCTGGACTTCGGTAAGCCGATCGCGCTCGGCTCGCCGGAGGAGATCAGCAACAACCCCCGGGTCACCGACGCCTATCTGGGCGCAGCCGCCTGACGGCCTGATCGGCCACGACACGCCGCAGCCGGCCTTCGGCCGGCTCCATCGCCATACCCGCAGCACGCCGGCCACCGAGGTGAGCCGGCGGCGCAGCCATACCAGCGAACAGCACGACGGTCCGCAGAAGGAGGAACGCCGATGGCCACGCGTACCGCGGCAACGGCAGGAGAGACGGCATGAGCAGCGCACTGCTGGAGGTCGAGGGCCTCACCGCCGGGTACGGCGCCGCGCCCGTCCTGCACGACGTGAATCTCACCGTCCAACCCGGAGAGATCGTCGCGGTGCTGGGCGCGAACGGGGCCGGCAAGACCACGCTGCTGCGTACCCTCTCCGGGCTGGTCCGCAGCAGCCGCGGCAAGGTCGTCTTCGCCGGTGAGGACCTGCGCGGCACCCGGGTCGAGCACCTGGTGCGCCGCGGCATCGGGCACGTCCCGGAGGGCCGCGGCGTGGTCACCGAGCTGACCGTGGACGAGAACCTGCGGCTCGGCGGGCTGTGGCGCAAGGACCGGGCCGAGGCGAAGCGGTCCCTCGACGAGGTCTACGAGTTGTTCCCGCCGCTGGCGCAGCGCCGCGACTTCGCCGGTCACCAGCTCTCCGGCGGCGAGCGGCAGATGCTCGCCCTGGGCCGGGCCCTGGTCGGCACGCCGAAACTGCTGCTGCTCGACGAGCCGTCGCTCGGCCTCGCCCCGAAGGTGACCGGGCAGATCATGGCACTGCTGCGGGACCTGCGGGAACGCACCGGCCTGGCGGTGCTGCTGGTGGAACAGAACGTCCGCAGTGCGCTCTCCATCGCCGACCAGGGTGTGGTGCTGGCGCTGGGCCGCGTGGTGGTCCGTAACCAGGCGGCGGTCCTGCGCGACGACGCCGATCTCCGGCACGCCTACCTCGGCTTTTAGGAAGAGGCATGAACGAGTTCGTCTATCTGACTTTCGACGGGCTGAGCCGGGGCGCGGTGTACTCCGCGTTCGCTCTGGCCCTGGTGCTGATCTGGCGGGCCGCCCGGATCGTCAACTTCTCGCAGGGCGCGATGGCGGTGGCCGCGGTGTACGCGGCCTATTCGGTGACCAACGCGACCGGGTCGTACTGGCTCGGGTTCGTGGTCTCCATCGCGTTCGGTCTGGTGCTCGGCGTCACGGTCGAGCGGGTGGTGATGCGGTTCGTGGACCACTCGTCGCCACTCAACGGGGTGGTCGTGGCGCTCGGTCTGGTGCTGGTGATCCAGGGCGTGCTCGGGATCATCTACGGCAACGAGTTCCTGCCGGTGCAGGCCCCGTTCAGCCGGGACGCCTTCGAGGTGGGCGGGGTGGCGCTGCTCTCCCGCTACGACGTGTTCGTCTTCGCGGCGGTGGGCGCGGTGGTCGGTGCGCTCACGCTGCTGTTCACCCGTACGGCGGTGGGCCTGCGCATGCGGGCCGCGGCGTTCGCGCCGGACGTCTCGCGGCTGCTCGGTGTCTCGGTCGGCGGGATGCTGACGCTCGGCTGGGCGCTGGCGGCGGCGGTCGGTTCGCTCGCCGGGATGCTGGTGGTCCCCACCGAGCTGGGCCTGCACCCGACCGCGATGGACGTGGTCTTCATCTCGGCGTTCACCGCCGCGGTGGTGGGTGGCCTGGACAGCCCGATCGGCGCGGTCGTCGGCGGTCTGGTCGTCGGCCTGCTGCTCTCCTACGTCAGCGGTTACGTCGAGCCGACGGTCGCCCCGATGGCGGTTCTGCTGCTGCTCGTCGTGGTGCTGCTCGGCAAGCCCGGCGGTCTGTTCTCCAGTTCGAAGGCGAGGGTGGCATGACCCACTGCACCGAGCGGCACCCAGCCGCAGGAGGGCATGCCGAAGGTGGCACAGCCATGACCGACTGCACCGAGCGGCACCCAGCCGCACCGGCCTGCTGGATCGCAGGCGAGGGCCAGGAGGGCATGCCGAAGGAGGCACAGCCATGACCGACATCAAGGCGAAGTCGAGCGCGGCGCCCGTACCCGATCTGGTTGCTCCGGCGCCGGCCCGCCGGCGCCCGATCCCGGCGATCCTGGTGATCGTGGCCGGCGCGGCCATCGTGCTCGCGCTGACCTACACGCTGCCGCCGTTCCGCAACTACCAGCTCGCCACGGTCGGCGCCTACTTCTGCGTCACGGCCGGCCTGACCGTCCTGACCGGACTGAACGGGCAGCTGTCGCTGGGGCACGGCGCGCTGATGGCGACCGGCGCCTACACCCTCGCGCTGGCGCAGAACAAGTGGATCAACCTGCCGCTCAGTTTCCTGCTGGCGATCCTGGTGACCACCGCGGTGGGGGCGGTGATCGGCCTGGCCGCGGCTCGGCTGCGCGGACCCTATCTGGCCGGTCTGACGCTCGCGGTGGCGATCGTCGTGCCATCGGTCACCAGCACGTTCGACGAGACGTTCAACAGTGATCAGGGCCTGTCGGTGGTGCTGAACCCGCCGCCGGGGACGATCCCGATGGAACGCTGGCAGGCCTGGCTGTGCTGGGCCGGCGCGCTGGTCACGGTGCTGCTGCTGGTGCTGCTGGTGCGCGGCCGGTTCGGGCGGGACCTGCGGGCGGTGCGGGACGACGAGACCGCCGCCAAGCTCGCGGGCATCAACGTCGCCCGTACCCAGGTCCTGGCTTTCGTGGTGAGCGCGGCCTGCGCCGGCCTGGCCGGCGCGCTGTTCGCCTTCCTCGCGCAGAGCGTCTCGCCCGGCGCCTTCCCGCTGACGCTCTCGCTCTTCCTGGTGATGGCGATCGTGATCGGCGGGCTGGGCAGCCTGATCGGTTCGCTGCTGGGCGCGGTGCTGCTGGTGCTGCTCCCCACGCTGTCCCAGTCGATCGCCGAGCAGACCGGTTCGCACCGGCTCGAGGGCAACCTCGCGCTGGTGGTGTTCGGCGTGGTGCTCGTCGTCGTCATGCTCGCCGCCCCCGGCGGCCTCGCCTCAATCCGCATTAAGTTCAGGAGGAACCGATGAAACGCACGGTAGCGACGGCGCTGGCCGTCGTGCTGATGGCAAGTGCCGCGGGCTGCAGCGACGACGGGGGTGGCGGCAACAGCGGCGGCGCCGATGTCCCGGGTGTGACCGACACCGAGGTCGTGGTCGGCACGCACATGCCGCTCACCGGCCCGGCCGCCGCCGGTTACTCGAAGATCGCGCCGGCGACCAAGGCGTACTTCGACTTCGTCAACGCGAACGGCGGCATCCACGGCCGCAAGATCACCTACAAGGTCAAGGACGACGGGTACAACCCGGCGAACACCCAGACCGTGGTGCGTGAGCTGGTCCTGCAGGACAAGGTCTTCGCGATCCTGAACGGCCTGGGCACGCCGACGCACACCGGCGTGCTCGACTTCCTCAAGACCAACCGGGTGCCGGACCTCTTCGTGGCCAGCGGCAGCCGCAGTTGGAACCAGCCGGACAAGTACCCGGGCACGTTCGGGTTCAACCCGGACTACACGGTCGAGGGCAAGATCCTGGCGACCTACGTGAAGGAGAGCCAGGCCGGCAAGAAGGTCTGCTTCCTCGGGCAGGACGACGACTTCGGCCGGGACATGCTGGCCGGCGTCGAGAAGGTGCTCGGCCCGGTGGCGGCCAAGCAGAGCTACGTGACGAGCAACCCGAACGTCGGCCCGCAGATGGGTGCGCTCAAGTCGGCCGGCTGCCAGGTGGTCATGCTCGCGACAGTGCCCGGTTTCACAGCGCTCTCCATCGGTACGGCTGCGAAGATCGCCTTCAAGCCGCAGTTCGTGGTGAGTAACGTGGGCGCCGACCCGACGACCGTCGGCAAGGCCCTGGGTGCCGCCGCGCCGCTGATGGAAGGCGTGGTGGCGGCCAACTACCTGCCGCTGACCACCGACGAGGCCAACCCGTGGATCCAGCTCTTCAAGAAGGTCAACGCGGAGCACAACGGCAACGCCGAGTTCGACAACAACATCGTCTACGGCATGTCGGTGGCGTACCTCTTCGTCCAGGCCCTGCAGGCCGCGGGCAAGGACCTGACCCGCGACGGGATCATCGACGCGGTCAAGAAGAACGGCTTCCAGGGCCCGGGTCTGGTTCCGCTGCGGTTCTCCGAGTCGGACCACTCCGGGTACGGCGGAACTCAGCTCACCAAGGTCGAGGGTGGCAAGGCGGTGTTCTTCGGCACGCCGTACACCACCGACGACAAGGAGGCTCCGGTGGCGCCGCACCAGGCGCAGGCTGTGACGCCGCCGCAGAACGGCGTACCGGCCGCGTAATATCTGCACTCCCTATGCAACAAAAACGACGAGAGGTTGGGCGATGGCAGACCAGGTAGCAATCGTGACCGGTGCGAGCCGAGGAATCGGGTTCGCCATCGCCCAGCGCTTGATAGCCCAGGGCGCCCGCGTCGCCGTCACCGGCCGCGACGCCGACGCCCTCGCGGCCGCCGTCAAGGAGCTCGGCGGCCCCGAGGTGGCGGTCGGGGTGGCCGGCAAGGGCGACGACGCGGCGCACCGGGCCGCGGTGGTCGACACGGTGCGGGAGAAGTTCGGGCCGGTCACCACACTGATCAACAACATCGGGATCAACCCGGCGTACGGGCCGCTCGCCACCATCGACCTGAACGCCGCCCGCAAGATGGCCGACGTCAACCTGATCGGCACGCTCGGCTGGGTGCAGGAGGCGCTGCGTGGTGGCCTCGGCGAGGCCGACGGCGGCTCGATCGTCAACATCTCCTCGGTCTCCGGCGTCCGGCCGGCGCCCGGGATCGGCTTCTACGGCACCACCAAGGCGGCTCTGATCCACCTCACCGAGGAACTCGCCGTCGAGCTGGCGCCGAAGGTGCGGGTCAACGCGGTCGCCCCGGCGGTGGTGAAGACCCGGTTCGCCACGGCGCTCTACGAGGGGCGGGAGGCCGAGGTGGCCGCGACGTACCCGATGAAGCGGCTCGGCGTGCCCGAGGACGTGTCCGCCACGGTCGCGTTCCTCTGCTCACCGGAGGCGGGCTGGATCACCGGCCAGACCATCGTCATCGACGGCGGCGTCACCCTGACCGGGTCGGTCCAGTGAAGCGGGTGGTCGTGACCGGCGCCGGCGGCGGGATCGGGGCCGCCCTGGCCCGCCGGTTCGCCGCCGACGGCGCCCGGGTGGTGGTCAACGACCTGAACGGCGACGCCGCCCGCACGGTCGCCGGCGAGATCGGCGGGATCGCGGTCCCCGGCGACGCGGCCAGCGAAGAGGACGTCCGGAATCTGATCGACACCGCCTGGACCGAACTCGGCGGGATCGACCTGTTCTGCTCCAACGCGGGTGTGCTGTCGTCCGGCGACGAGAACACGCCGGACGAGCAGTGGCAGCGCGACTTCGGGGTCAACGTGATGTCGCACGTCTACGTGAGCCGGGCGCTGCTGCCCCGGTGGCTGGACAGCGGCGAACCGAAGCGGCTGCTGGTCACGGTGAGCGCGGCCGGGCTGCTCACCCTGCTGGGCAGCGCGACCTACTCGGTCACGAAGCACGCCGCCCTGGCGTACGCCGAGTGGCTGCGGGCCACGTACGCACATCGAGGTTTGATCGTGCAGGCGCTCTGCCCGCAGGGCGTGCGCACCGACATGCTGACCCGGGGTAACGAGGGCGGCAGCGGCAGCGCCGCCCTGCTCGCGGAGGGCGCCCTGGCGCCCGAGGCGGTCGCCGACCTGGTCGCCGCCTCGCTGGCGGGCAGCGAGTTCCTGATCCTCCCGCATGCTGAGGTGGCGGACTACTACCGCTTGCGCGCGACCGATCCGGATCGTTGGCTGGGTGGCATGAACAAGTTGCAGCGCGGCTTCGAGGCGTCGACGTGAAGGGCTTGGACCTGGCGAAACTCCAGGCCTATCTGGACAGTCCGCCGCTGGCCGCGACGATGTTCGCCGGCGGCCGGTCGAACCTGACCTACGCGGTCACCGACGGCACGAACCGCTGGGTGCTGCGGCGGCCCCCGCTCGGGCACGTGCTGCCCACGGCACACGACATGGCCCGCGAGCACCGGGTTCTCTCCGCGCTCTCGGAGGCCGGGTTCCCAGTGCCGAAACCGGTCCTGCTCTGCGACGACACCTCGGTCATCGGCGCGCCGTTCTACCTGATGGAGCACGTCGACGGGACGATCTACCGGGAGGCAGCCGATCTTGAGCGGATCGATCTGCACGCGCTGACGCTGACCCTCGTCGACACCCTCGCCGACCTGCACTCGCTGGATCCGTTGACGATCGGCCTCGGCGACTTCGGGCGGCCGGAGGGGTTCAACGAGCGGCAGGTGCGCCGGTGGAAGAAGCAACTCGACGCCTCCCGCAGCCGCGAGTTGGCCGGCGTCGAGGAGTTGCATGCCCGCCTCGCTGTGGACATCCCCGCGGGCGGGCCGGGCGCGGTGGTGCACGGCGACTTCCGCCTGGACAACGTGCTCATCGGTCCCGACTTGACGGTGCGAGCCGTTCTCGACTGGGAGATGTCGACGCTGGGTGATCCGCTCAGCGATCTCGCGCTGATGCTGGTCTACGCCGGCCGACCGCTGCTGTTCCGCGACGGCCAGCCGGTCGCCCCGATCGACCTGCCCGGTCACCCGTCACTCGACGAGATGGCCGCCCGGTACGCCGAGCGCAGCAAGCGCGACGTCGGTGACCTGCACTGGTACATCGGGTTCGCCGCCTTCAAACTCGCCGTCATCCTCGAGGGCGTGCACTACCGCTACACCAAGGGTCAGACGGTCGGCCCCGGCTTCGACACCATCGGGGCGATGGTCCCGGTCCTGATCGAGCAGGGCCACCGAGCGCTGGAAGGACACTGATGGACTTCGAGTTCGACGCGAAGACCGAGGACTACCGCAAGCGGCTGCTCGCCTTCATGGACGAGCACGTCTATCCCGCCGAGGCGTCGTTCCACAGCGACGGCTGGGAGCCACCGGCCGTGCTGTCCTCTCTGAAGGAGAGAGCGAAGGAAGCCGGCCTGTGGAACCTCTTCCTCCCCGGTGAGCACGGCGCCGGGCTGACCAACCTGCAGTACGCCCCGCTCGCCGAGATCACCGGCCGCAGCCCGGCGGTCGCACCGCCCGCGCTGAACTGCGCCGCGCCGGACACCGGCAACATGGAGGTTCTCGCCGAGTTCGGCACCCCGGAGCAGCAGGAACGGTGGCTGAAGCCGCTGCTGGCCGGAGAGATCCGCTCGGCGTTCGCGATGACCGAGCCGCAGGTGGCCTCCTCCGACGCCACCAACATCGGCACCCGGATCGAGCGGGACGGCGACGACTACGTCATCAACGGCCGCAAATTCTACATCACCGGCGCGATGAACCCGAACTGCAAGATCTTCATCGTGATGGGCAAGACCGACCCGGACGCCGCCCGGCACGTGCAGCAGAGTCAGATCCTGGTGCCCCGCGACACCCCGGGCCTGACCGTCAAGCGCGGCATGACGGTCATGGGTTACACCGACGGCGACCACGGCGGGCACGCCGAGCTCATCTTCGAGAACGTACGGGTCCCGGCGAGCAACCTGATCGGCGAGGAGGGCGGCGGTTTCGCCATCTCCCAGGCGCGCCTGGGGCCGGGCCGGATCCACCACTGCATGCGGCTGATCGGCATGGCCGAGCGCGGCCTGGAACTGATGTGCACCCGGGCGCTGGCCCGGACCACGTTCGGCAAGACCCTCGCCGAGCAGGGCGTCATCCAGGACTGGATCGCCGAGTCCCGGGTCCGCATCGAGCAGGCCCGGCTGCTGGTGCTCAAGGCCGCCTGGCTGATGGACACCGTCGGCAACAGGGGCGCGCACACCGAGATCCAGGCCATCAAGATCGTGGTCCCGTCCACCGTGGAGTGGATCCTCGACAAGGCGATCCAGACGCACGGCGCGGCCGGCCTCAGCCAGGACACCCCGCTCGCCGGGCTCTGGGCGAGCGCCCGCATGCTGCGCCTCGCCGACGGCCCGGACGAGGTGCACAAGCGTTCCCTCGCCCACCGCGAACTGAAGCGTTACCGGAGTGGCTCGTGACGACACCGCCCCGCGTCGACGGTCGTACCGCGCGGTCCGAACGGACCCGCAACGCGATCGTCGACGCCCACCTCCAGTTGATCCGCGAGGGTGACCTGCGCCCGACCGCGGATCGGATCGCCAAGCTGGCCGGGGTGTCGCTGCGCGCCCTGTGGAGCCACTTCGCGGACATGGAGGCGCTGATGACCGCCAGTGGTCAGCGCGTGCTCGAACAGCGGGACGCCTCCTACCAGCCGGTGCCGGCGGACCTGCCGCTGGCGGAGCGGATCGAGGCGTACAGCCGCCAGCGCGCCCGCCTCCTGGAGGAGATCAGCCCCAACGCGCGCGCCTCGGCGCTGAAGGAGCCTTTCTCGACCGGTCTGCAGCATTACCGCAAGCTGCACTCCAACCGGGTACGCGACGAGTTGCTGCACACCTTCCCGGCCGAGATCGACGGCGACGACGAGCTGCTGAACGCCCTGACCTCGATCAGCCAGTGGCCGACCTGGGCGACCTGGCGCGAGGCCATGGACCTGCCGGTGGAGGCCGCCCAGGCCGCCCTGCACCGGTCCGTCTCGGCGCTGCTGGCCGGGCGTTACGCGGACGAATCCCGCTGAGGTGCTCCCCGAACGGCCGGAAACGGCCGGGCGGGGAGCCAGGAGAACCAGTGGTCGAGTGCGGCACGAAGCCGGCCGCCGGCCGCCGGCCGGTGCTGGTGCCGCGCGGCCCGGGCGAGATCAGCTTCCCGGGCCCGGATCAGTTCCTGCTGGATCTGCCAGGGTGTCGTCATGCAACTCGACGCTAGGCATCCGGCGGCCCCGGGAAATCGGTGTGAGTGCCCAGGTAATGCCGGGCGGCCTGGCCGCGCCGGGACACCCCGAGCTTGCGCAGGATCGCCGAGACGTGGTGGTGCACGGTCTTCGTCGACAGGAACAGCCGCTGCGCGATCTCCACATTCGACATGCCCTCGCTGACCAGCGCCAGCACCTCGACCTCGCGCCGGGTCAGCTCGGCCGGGTGGTCCCGGGTGCGGCGCTGCGGCCCGCGCGGGATGTCGCGCAGGCCCAGTGAGCGCAGCCGGCGGGTGACGATCGCGGCGGCCGGTGCGGCGCCGAGCCGCTGGAATTCCGCGAGCGCGGCACGCAGGCCGGCTTCGTGCGGCGCGCCGGCCAATGCCAGCGCAGCGTCGTACGCGCAGCCGCGCGCCCGCCACTGTGCGGCGGCCTCCTCCACCCGCCCGCCGAGCTGGGACCGGTACGGCTCCAGGGCGGGCGCCGGCGCCCGCGTCCCGGCCAGGGCCCGCAGCCAGGCGAGTTCACCGGTCACCCCGACGGCATCGCAGCGCCGGGCCAGTTCGAAGGTGTCCCGCAGTTCCGCCTCGACGTCACGTCCGCCGAGCCAGGCCGCCTCCGCCCGGGCCGCCGCGACCGGCGCCCGGTACTGCACCTCGAACTGCCCCTCGGCCAGCTCACGCGCCTCGTCCAGGGCCGGCCACGGGTCCTGCGTCCCGCGCCGGGCGGCGACCAGGCCGGCGACCGTGAGCGCCAGGACGCGCAGCAGCGGCGCCGGCTCCGCGGTCCGCACCAGCGACCGGGCGTCCTCGGCGGCGGCCGCCCACCGGCCGGTGTCCAGCCGGTACCGCGCCCGGTACGCCACCAGATAGCTGCTCCACGCCTCCAGCCCGAGGTCCTCGCACGCCGCGATCCCCCGGTCCAGCCAGGACACCAGGTGGTAGGCCCGGGTTCGGGTCAGCGCCCAGCCGGCGTGCAGATAGGCCCGGCCGACGTGCTCGGCCAGCCCGTCACGTTCCGCCCGGGCGAGGCTGCGCTCCAGGTCGTGGATGCCCTCCGGCTCGTCGTGCAGCAGCCGCATGGTGCCAACGTTGTTGAGGCTGTGCACGACGACCTCCGGCACGTCGTGCTCCTCGGCCAGCCGCAGCGCGCGTTCGCCGTGTTCCAGCGTGCCCGGGTAGTCCTCCAGGTTGAGCCGGGCGGCCGACTCGTGGGTGCACGCCACCGCCAGCTCCGGTCCCGGTGGCAGGCCGTCGAGCAGCTGGAGGGCCGCCCGGCCGGCCCGCGCCGCCTCCTCGGCGAAGCCGCCGCACCACAGCCGCCGGGCCAGCGCGACGAGCGCCGCGCCCTCGCCGGGGCGGTCGCCGGCCTGCCGGCGGAGCCGGATCGCCTCGCGCAGAGCGGCGATCGCCTCGGTGGTCTGCTCGGTCAGGTAGCACTCGTGGGAGCGGCGTTCCAGCAGCTCGGCGCGGTCCGCCGGGGGCAGCGGGCGGGCGAAGCGGAGGGCCCGCGCGTACTGGGCGGCGGCCTCGCGGTGCGCGCCCCGGGCAGCG
>NZ_JBEZZB010000118.1:0-34208 GCF_040638955.1 Actinoplanes sp. NPDC024001 | reverse complement strand
TCACCCCGTCGCACAACCCGCCGGACGACGGCGGGTTCAAGTACAACCCGCCGAACGGCGGCCCGGCCGACACCGACGCCACCAAGTGGATCCAGAGCTGACTACCCGCTCATCGCCGACCACGGGCTGATCGGCGACCTGCAGACCGCCGCCCTGATCACCACGGACGGCACCGTCGACTGGTGGTGCGCGCCCCGGTTCGACTCGCCGAGCGTCTTCGGCGCCCTGCTGGACGCCGAGCGGGGCGGGCACCTGACCACCCGCCCCACCGGCGGGACGTTCACCACCAAGCAGCTCTACCTGCCGGACACCGCGGTGCTGGTCACCCGGTTCCTGACCCCCGGCGGCGTCGGCGAGATCGTCGACTTCATGCCGATCGCCGCCGACGACACGGCCTCCGACCGGCACCGCCTGGTCCGGCTGGTCCGCTGCGTACGCGGCGAGATCGCCTTCTCGGTGCACCTGGCGCCGCGCTTCGACTACGGCCGGGAGAGCCACAAGACGCACGCCACCGACGACGGCGTGGTGTTCGAGGGCCCGAGCCACGCGCTGACCGTCCGGCTGATCCGCGAACCCGGCGACGAGCAACGCGGCCGCTCCTGGGTCGACGCCGACGGCGACGTGCGCGGCGAGCTGCGGCTGAGCGCCGGGCAGGTGCGCGGCCTGATGCTGGAGACCGGCGCCGGGCAGCTGCGCGACCTGCGGGTGGCCGAGGCGCTGCGGCTGTTCGACGACACCGTCGACTTCTGGTCGAGGTGGCTCGCCGGGTGCACCTACGACGGGCGCTGGCGGGAGATGGTGCACCGCTCCGCCATCACGTTGAAGCTGATGACGTACGCGCCCACCGGCGCCCTGGTCGCCGCGCCCACCGCGGCGCTGCCCGAGCAGCTCGGCGGCGAACGCAACTGGGACTACCGCTACACCTGGGTCCGCGACGCCTCCTTCTCGGTCTACTCGCTGCTCTCACTGGGCTTCACCGACGAGGCCGCCGCGCTGGGCCGCTGGCTGCGCGACCGGTTCGACGAGCAGAACGGCAAGGACGGCCCCGGCCCGCTGCGCCTGATGTACCGCGTCGACGGCTCCAGCGACCTGATCGAGGAGACCCTGCCGCACTGGTCCGGCTACCGCGGCTCGGCGCCGGTCCGGATCGGCAACGGCGCCGCCGACCAGCTGCAGCTGGACATCTACGGTGAGGCGCTGGACAGCCTCTACGTCGCCCACCGCAACGGGCTGGCCCCCGGCCATCAGGGCTGGCTGGCGATCCGCGACCTGCTCGACTGGGTGGCCGGCAACTGGTCGCAGCCGGAGGAGGGCATCTGGGAGACCCGCGGCGGGCGGCAGAACTTCACCTACGGGCGGCTGATGTGCTGGGTGGCCCTGGACCGCGGGCTGCGGATGGCCACCGAGTACGGCCGGCCCGCCCCGCTGGACACCTGGCGCCGGGAGCGCGACGCCATCTACGACGAGATCATGCAGCGCGGCTGGAGCCCCCGGCGGCAGGCGTTCCGCCAGCACTACGAGACCGAGGTGCTCGACTCGTCGCTGCTGCGCATGCCCACCGTCGGGTTCATCACCCCCACCGACCCGATGTGGACCTCGACCCTGCGCGCCATGGAGGCCGAACTGGTCACCGACAGCCTGGTCTACCGCTACGACCCGGCCGCGTCACCGGACGGCCTGCTGGGCGACGAGGGCACCTTCTCCCTCTGCACCTTCCAGTACGTGACCGCCCTGGCCGGCGCGGGTGAGCTCAGCAAGGCCCGGCTGACCTTCGAGAAGATGCTCACGTACGCCAACCACCTCGGCCTGTACTCGGAGGAGATCGGGCTGACCGGGGAGCAGCTGGGCAACTTCCCGCAGGCGTTCACCCACCTGGCCCTGATCGACGCCGCGGTGGCCCTGGACCGCCGCCTCGGCTGACGCCTGTCAGCAACCGGACACGACGGCGATCGTCTCCACGGGCGACCATCGATGACAGGCAACTCGGGCGAAGGAGAGCCGATGTCATGGACGGGCGAATCGGATTAGCCGACGCGATCGCACTGCTGCACGACGAACTGGAGGAGGCCCGGGCGAAAGGCGCCGGGCGCGAGATCCAGTTCAAGGTGGGGCCGGTCGAGCTGGAGTTCCAGGTCGAGGTGGGCCGGGAGGGCACGGCCGGCGGCAAGGTGCGGTTCTACATCGTGGAGGCGGGCGCCGAGGGGAAGCTGAGCTCGCGCTCCATGCAGCTGGTCCGCATCCACCTGGACCCGGTCGATGCCGAGACCGGGACGCAGGTCGCGGTGGCCGAGGTGGAGCGCGGGTCGGCGCCGCCCAGGCCGAGGCCGTCCGCAGCGACCGGCTGAGTCATGGAGTGTTCGAATGACGTCCTGAAAGGCCTGGAGGATCTCCTCCGGGAGTGCACCGCGCGAATCACACCGGTGGACGGATCTCTGCCCGCCGGTGCCGCGTTCTTCGTGAGCAGCACCCTGCTGGTGACCAATCGTCACGTCGTCGCGGACGCGACGGAGGTGACGGTCCAGCCGTTCGGCGCCGCGTCACGGACCGGCACCGTGCTCGCGCCGTCGATGGTGAAACCGGAGCTCGACATCGCGCTGGTCCGGGTGGACGCCGACCAGTCCATGCCGGCGGTTGTCCTGCACCGGCGACTCGACCTCGGCCCGCACCGGCTCGCCGGATTCCCCCGCGAGGACTTCTACCAGAACATGACGGGCGGCATCGAGGTTCGGCTGGCTTCGGGCAGCCCCCGGTTCCACAACGAGACGAAGAAGCCGGAACTGCTGCGGCTCAGCGAGGTGCAGATCAAACCGGGCTTCTCCGGCGGACCGGTCCTCAACGCCCGAACCGGCACGGTGACGGCGGTCTGTGTCTACTCCGAGAATCCGGACGACGACCTCGGCGGTGGGGCGCTGACGGTGGACGAGATCTTGGACGCCTACCCGCACCTGGCCACGCTCGCCGCCGAACCGCCCGACGCGACGCGACGGTGGCGTGAGGTGCTGGGCCGTTCCCACTGGGAGAGCCTCGGCCTGGTGTGGAACCCCAACGAGCAGGTCGACATCTATCTCGACGGTGATCGAAGCCTCTGGCGGATCGGCATCCGCCCGGACGACCTGGCGCTGGTGCGGACCGTACGCGACCTCGGTGACGAGTTGAGTGACGTCCTCGTCGGCTGGGCCCGGAACTCCGGGCGCCGCGACCAGTCCGAGGTGCGGCTGCTCGGCCGGTTGCTGTCCGGGGCCCTCTTCCCCGCGGAGGTCGCGGACCGGCTGCCGCGTCCCGCCGACCGCACGAGTGATCCCGTGCTGATCCGGTTGCATGTCGATCCGTCCGGTCCGCTGGCGGACCTGCCGTGGGAGTTCGCCACCGACCCGCGCGACTATGAGCGGTTCCTCGCCGCGACCGAGGGCTATGCGTTCGTCCGGGTGGACTCCCACGCGCCGATGGGCAGCGGCCGGCTGCGACCGCGAACGGCGGACGAACCGGTCGGCGTGTTCGCCATCGTGGTGCAGCCCGAGAACGTCACCTGCTGGCCTCCCGTCGTGGAGGCCGGAACCCTGATGACGTGGCCGTCGTGCGCCGAGCTCAGCGGCCAGGTCACCGGCTCGATCGAGTCACCCCGGACCGCGTCGGGCTCCGCGGCGTTCCGGTCCGACATCCTGCTGAATCCCACGCTGAACATGCTGCGGATGCACCAGCCGACGGTGCCGGTCGACATCGTGCACTACACGGGCTTCGGATATCAGGAACCCGAGATCGAGAAAGATCCCAGGTCCGGCCTGGACCGGGCATGGATCGCATGCTCGGCCGGCACCGGCATCGACAACATCCGGCCCCAGCGGGCGCGCGACTTCCTGAACATCATCAGCCGGCTCCAGCCGTCGCTGGTCATCCTGGAGTTCGGGATGCCGGCACTCGTCCCGCCCTATGACATCCACTGGAGGGGCTACCAGCCGATCGGCCCGGTCCTTCTCAGCGCCGCCACCGAGCTGGGTTTCGACACCATGGTCTGCACCCGGCCACTGCACCCGCACCAGCACGACGTCTTCAACCAGTCCTTCTACCAGCAGCTGGCGGCCGGTCAGACGGTCGAGCAGGCGGTGCAACTGGCCAGGCAGACGCTGATGACGGAAAGTTCGATCGACTTCGCCGGCTTCGGCTGGTTCACGGCCACCACCGGAAACAGTCCGCGGGCTCGCTTCTTCGACCGCCCGGAATTTCTCGAATCACGCGGCCGGATCGGGCGGCTGTCGCCCTAACGCCTGAGGGAGCGGTAGCGATGGGCAACTTACCCGGACCTGACGAGCTCGTCGTGCAGCTCGACGAACGGTTGCGCGACAAGCGGCGCATCGATCTCGGCCTGGCCGCGGCGCGTCAGTCGATCACCGATCTGCAGCCGGCGGCCGGATTCCAACAGGCCCACCAGCTTCTTCTGCAACGGGCGACCGACCTGCAGGGGGCGATCACCGACCTGACCGCCACGATGAGCCGGATCCGGGACTGCGAACGGGTGGTCCGGTTCACCGAACTCGGCTGGCCGGAACGCAGCACGGAACTCGCCGCCGAGTGCGTTGCCGACCCCTTGGCCGGCCTCGCCGACTGGCTGGACGACTGGTTCACCGGCGTCGCCGCGGTCCGGCTGGACGCCTGCGACCGGCTGACGTGGATGGCCCCCTCGCTGCCCGCGGGCACCGGACACCTGGTCCGCCGCTGCGCGGCGGCCACCAGGGCCGTGCGCGGCAGGTTCTGGGACGTAGCCGCACCGCTGCTGTGGGCCGGCGCCCGCGGCGTCACCGTGGGCGACCGGAGCGTTCCTGAACCCGAGACCCGCCAGGACCTCTGGATCCTGCTGATCCGGTTCGCCCTCGCCACCGGCAACACCGAGGACGCTCACCGGGCCTTCGACGAGGCCGGCGGCGCCCAGCCCGGACCGGTGTTGCGGGCGCTGGAGCAACGCCTCAAGTTCCTGCGCGCCGGAGCTGAGCCCCCGCGATCCGATCTGATGCGGATCGGCGCCGGCTCCCCCGCGGCGATGCTGGAGATGGCTCGCGTGCTCAACGCCGCGGCCCGCTCCGGCCAGCCCGATCTGAGCATCGACACCTGCATGTCTGCCGCCCGCAGCGCGATCTCCGCCGCCCGCTCGCTGGAGGACGCCGAGCAGGAGATCAACCGGATGCTCGAACCGATCCCGGCCGAGATCCACCTCGCCCTGGCCGAACGCGCGCTCGCCGAGGACCGGGCCGGCCTGGCCGAGCGATCGTTCCAGCAGGCGGCGACGACCGCACGTAACCGCGCGGTGAGCGCCGAGGCGCACGACCGGATCGCCGGGCTGGCCCAGCAAGCGGGCGACCGGGACACCGAGCGGCGGCATCTGCTGGCCGCCGCGACCGCCTGGAGCGACGTTCAGCACTCCGGCCGGACCCTGGCCAGCGCCCGGCGCCTGCTCGAGACCGAACCCGACCACATCGAGGCGCGATGCTTCCTCGGCGGGGCCCTGCTGCAACTGGCCTGGTCGGCGAACGACACCGACGCGCAGAACTACCTCGACCAGGCGCTCGCGGCGACCGAGGGAATCCCGGCGCTGGTCGGCGCCCAGCAAGCCGATCTCTCCAATCCACGCTGGCTGCTGGCCTGGGCGTACTTCAACGAGAGCTACGTGCGGGCCCGCAGGGCCCGCTTCGACCTGGACACCGAGACCGATCAGCAGTGGCGCGCGATGCTCGCCGCCCTGCGGGCGGTCGCGCTGCAGCCGGCGAACGGCTCGATGTGGGTCTGCCTGGCCGACGCCGCCTACGAGCTGAGCCTCTGGTCGATGGCCGAGCTGGCCGCCCGGGTGGCCGCCGGCACCGAGGCGACCCGGGAGAACCAGGCCGAGCACATCCGGGCGCTGATCAACGTGGGCGAGTTCCAGAGCGCCCTCGACGTGCTGAGCGAGCCGCACAGCGAGTTCGAGTGGAACATGAAGGCCCATCTGATGCTGCGGCTGGGCCAGCCGCAGGAGGCGGTCGGCATCTTCGCCGAGCACGCCCCGGAGTCGCACGCCGCGTGGGCCAAGAACAGCCAGATCTCCGCGCTGCTGCTGGCCGGGCGGCGGGCCGAGGCGATCGCCGCGACCAAGGACATGGACGCCTGGCTGCGCACCCGCCTCGCCGACCGGTCCAACTGGTCGGCGGCCACCCGGGTGAGCCTGCTGCTCGGCGACTACGAGCGGGTGGAGGCGTTCGCCGAGAAACTACAGGGGTCCGGCGAACACGACGGCGACATCGACCTGGCGGTCGTCCGGCTGGCGCAGGGCCGGCCGGCGGAGGCGGAGGCGCTGCTGCGCTCGTACATCGGCTCGTTCACG
Organism: Actinoplanes sp. NPDC024001; assembly: GCF_040638955.1. Lineage (NCBI taxonomy): Bacteria > Bacillati > Actinomycetota > Actinomycetes > Micromonosporales > Micromonosporaceae > Actinoplanes > Actinoplanes sp. NPDC024001. The sequence continues at coordinate 27,862 of NZ_JBEZZB010000118.1, read as the reverse complement.
TCGCTGGACTCGATCGCCAGCTGGGACCACATCGAACGCCCCCTGCTCGACACGGTCATCGCGGAGCGGAACCTCAAGATGCCCGACATGGCCGGGGTGCAGCAGGCCCTGGAGCAGGTCCGGGCTCGGTTGGAGTCACGCCGGAACCCCGCCGTCGAATTCCGCAGCGCTGACGTGAAGGACGCGGACCCCGCGGTGGTGGCGGCCGCCAGGGAAATCGGCGACATCGTCATCAGCATCGCCGACGACGACGTGCCCGCCGTGGAGAGGCGCCTGGCCACGATGCACGACGCCCCACCGAACCTGGTGTCGGCCTCGCTGCACGACTGGCTCACCGCGAAGGCGCCGCCGGCTCCGGCGATACAACCGGACACACCTGTCCTGGAGGAACCCGCCGCGGAGGACGCTCAACCCGACCTGGTGCTTCTCCTGCCACCCTCCTGGTTCCCCGCCGCGGCCGGCGATCCCACCACCAGCCATCCCCTGTTCCTGCGGCACTTCCCCGAGCTGCGGCTCGGAGCGCCGGCGGAGATCCCGCCGGTCCGGGTCACCACCGACGCGGCCCTGGAACCGGCCGGCTACCGGGTGCTGCGCGACGGCGAGACCCTGGAGCAGGGCGACCTCCCGACTGGCCGGCGCCTGCTGCCCGCCGCGGCCCGCGACCTGCTACCGGCGGAGACCACCGCCGATACGGAACCGGTCGAGGAGCCCCAGCTGCGGGAACTGGGCGATTGCCTGATCCCCGAGCCGGAGGATCCCGGATCGTTCGCCGGGCTGCTCTCGCTGGCACCCCTGGAGGTGGCCGCCCGGCGGCTGGAGACCGTGGTGACACGGGGCAGATAAATCCCCCTTGCATCTGCGATGGTCGATGTCTTGCCGGGAGGGTCCCGGCGCGGGAGGCGTCCCATGCATCGACGACTGCCAGCATTACTGACCACCGCCATCCTCGGCCTGGGCGTGCTCGCCGCCCCGGCCTCCGCCGCACCGACCCCCGGCGCGGCCACGAAAACGCAGGCCACAGCCAAGTCCGTGTCGGTCACGCTGATCACCGGTGACCGGGTGACCGTGCACGGCAAGGCCGTCTCCGTCGACCCGGGCCCCGGCCGCGACCGGGTCCGGTTCCTCACCCAGACCCTCGACGGCCACCGGTTCGTGATCCCGGCCGACGCGCTCGGCCTGCTGCGCGAGGGCCGCCTGGACAAGCGGCTGTTCGACGTCACCGAACTGGCCGCCCTCAACGCCGGCGACGAGCTTCCGCTGCTCGTGGCACATCCCGACGGCGGCGCCCCGGGCGCACGGTCCGCGCTTTCCGCGGGGGAAGCGCGGGTTACGCGCGATCTGTCGGCTGTGGGCGTTCTCGCGGTCCGTGCGGACCTCACCGCCCGTTCCGCGCTCTGGTCGTCGCTCACCACCGCCACCGCCGGTCAGGCACGGGCGCTGCGCTCCGGCGTACAGAAGGTGTGGCTGGACGGCCGGCGCAAGTTGAACCTGGACCGCAGCGTGCCGCAGATCGGCGCGCCCACCGCCTGGCAGGCGGGTTATGACGGCACCGGCGTGACCGTGGCCGTCCTGGACAGCGGCATCGACCTGACCCACCCGGACTTCGCCGGGCAGATCGCCGGCACGCAGGACTTCACCGGCTCGGGCAGCGTCGACGACGAGGTCGGGCACGGCACCCACGTCGCGTCGACCGTCGCCGGCACCGGCGCCGCGTCCGGCGGCCGCTACAAGGGCGTGGCGCCCGGCGCGAAACTGCTGATCGGCAAGGTCTGCGGCACCGAGTTCTGCATGGACTCGCAGATCCTGGAAGGCATGATCTGGGCGGCCGAGCGCGCCCCGGTGGTCAGCATGAGCCTCGGCGGGCCGGACAGCCCGGAGGTCGACCCCCTGGAACAGGCCGTCAACGAGCTCACCGCGCAGCACGACACGCTGTTCGTGATGTCGGCCGGCAACTCCGGTTTCGAGGGCTACGGTTCGCTCGGCTCGCCGTCCACCGCCGACGCCGCACTGTCGGTCGGCGCCGTGGACCGCGACGACAGCCTGGCCGAGTTCTCCAGCCGCGGCCCGCGCGTCGGCGACGGCGCCGTCAAACCGGACATCACCGCGCCCGGTGTCGGCATCGTCGCCGCGCGCGCCGCCAACGACGTGATCGGCGAGCCGGCGCCGGTGGAGGGCTACTCGACGCTCTCCGGCACCTCGATGTCCGCGCCGCACGTGGCGGGCGCGGCAGCCATCCTCACCCAGCAGCACCCGGGCTGGTCGTCACGGCTGCGCAAGAACACCCTGATGGCGTCGGCGAAACCGACCGAGGGGGTCGGCTCGTTCGACCAGGGTGCGGGCCGGGTCGACGTGGCGCGGCAGATCACCCAGACGGTCACCGTCGACGAGGGCAGCATCAGCTTCGGCGTGCAGCGCTGGCCGCACGACGACGATCAGCCGATCACGAAGACGGTCACCTACCGCAACTCCGGCACCACCGCGGTCGACCTGACGCTGGCCGTCTCCGGCGGGCCGTTCACCGTGGCGGCCTCGACGCTCACCGTGCCGGCCGGCGGCACGGCGACCACCACGGTCACCGCGGACACCCGCGGCGACGACCCGGACGGGCCGATCGGCGGCTACCTCACGGCGACGGCGGCCGGGGGCGTACGCGTCTCCACCCCGATCGGCGTCGACAAGGAGGTGGAGAGCTACGACGTCACGATCCGCACGATCAACCGGGACGGCTCGCCGAACATCGACCACGCGATCCTGTTCGCCGCCCTGGACCGGTTCAAGGCCATCGAGGCGAACGACGACGAGGCCACCCAGGTGGTCCGGATCCCGAAGGGCCGCTACGGCCTGTTCGCCTACCTCTACGTCGGTGAGGAGGAGCAGAGCCTGCTGGTCGACGCCGTGGTGGTCATCGACGCCGACCGCACCATCACGATCGACGCCCGCAAGGCGGCCCCGGTCCGGCTCACCGCCCCGCAGGCGGGCGCCGGCACCGCGTTCGCCGCGATCAACGCCGACTGGATGACAGAGAACGTCGGTTACCTCACCGGCATCGGCGGGTCGACGTTCGACACGTTGTACGCCGGGCCGATCTCCGGCGCCACCGACCCGTCCCTGCTCGCCTCGGTCAACGGCACGTTCGCCGCACCGGGCGCCGCCGGCGACTTCCTCAACAGCCCGTACTCCACCGACCTGGCCTATTTCAGCCCGGGCCGGATGTTCCACGGCCTGCGCAAGTCGCCGCGGCTCTCCGAACTCGCCAAGTTCGACGCCGCCTACGCCGCCGAGGCGACCGGCGCGCGGGGCGCCAAGGCGAACCCGGCCCGCTTCACCGAGGACAGCGTCTACTGGATCGTGCCGCTGCCGTTCGATCTGCCGGCCCGGCGGACCGAGTACGTCAACCCGCAGACCCAGTGGGGCGGGTTGTTCATGCAGGAGGTGCCACCGGCGAGCGAGGACGAGTTCCCGGTCACCGTCAGCGAGCTGAACGCCGGCCGGCAGCCGGTCCGGGCCGGGCACACGTACCGGCAGGACTGGAACCGGGCGGTCTTCGGCCCGAACGTGACCCAGCCGCTGAGCGATCCGCTCTGGGTGACCCGGCAGGGTGACTTCCTGATCGCCTACCTGCCGCTGTCCAGCGACGGCGCCGGTCACCCCGGCTTCTCCTACGCGTCGACCGAGACGACGGCCCTCTACCGCGGCAACACCAAGATCGGTGAGGGTCTCCAGTTCGAGGTCCCGCCGGAGCCGGCCACCTACCGGCTGGAGGCCACCGCGAAACGGGCGGCGCCGCACACCCTCTCCACCGAGATCCGCGCGTCGTGGACGTTCCGCTCCGGCCACGTCGCCGGTGAGCAGTTCCAGCGGCTGCCGGTGCACACCGTCCGCTTCGCGCCGCGCCTGGACGACCGCAGCGCCGCCCCGGCCGGCCGTCGCTTCGAGATCCCGGTCTTCGTCGAGCACCAGCCCGGCGCCGACGTCGGCCGGGTGCGCAAGGTGAAGGTGGAGGTCTCCTACGACGACGGCAGGACCTGGCAGAAGGCCGCGGTCTCCGGCGCCGGCGACCGGCGGGTCGCGACGGTCCACCACCCGCGCGGCGCGGGCTTCGCCTCGCTGCGGATGTCCGCCGCTGACACCGCCGGCAACACCGTCGAGCAGACCCTGATCAGGGCTTACGCCCTGCGGTGAGGCAACGGAGGGGCGGGCCGCTCACTCGAGCCAATGGTTGTCGTGCTCGAGGTAGAAGGCGACCCGCTCCTCCTCGCTCATCTCCTCCAGGTGGGCCAGCCCTTCGAAGTAGCCCTCGCGCGGCGCCCCCGGCGAGAAGTGCAGCAGCATCGACGCCGGCTCCCCCGACTTGTTCTTGAACCCGTGGATGCCGCCCGCCGGCACGTGCACGTAGTCACCGGGCTCGGTCTCGATCCACCGCTCACCGTTGTAGATGAGCATGCTCCCGGACAGGATGTAGAACGACTCGGTGATCGTCTTGTGGAAGTGCGGATTCGGCCCGGTCACCCCCGGCCCGCACTCCCACCGGTACAGCCCGAACAGCCCACCGGTCGACGCCCCCGAGGACAGGTAGTGCACCCGGGTGCCGTTCGGATAGACGAGCTCCGGCTCCGTGCCGTCCGGCCGGTAGGTCGCGCTGATCTCGCCGTCGTTGCCGTCATACAGCGGAGGTGGATAACTCATAGATCAAAACCTACGCGCTCCCGCCGGTCCCGCGACTCACTCACCCCACCCGCTCCCGCCCTTCGCCACCGTCAGGGGCCGGTGCCCGGGCGTTCAGGAGACGGCGACCTCGGTGATGCGGGACCAGTCGTTGGTGCCGTTCGCCGCGTGCGTGAGGATGCGCACCTCGGTCGTCACCCGCGGCGCGAAGTCGCTGGTCACCGTCACCGCCGTGTTGCCGCGCACCGCGGCCACCGTCTGCCAGCCGCCCGGCCCGGCCACCTGGACGTCCCAGTCGCGCAGGCCGAACTGGGCGACCGGGAACTCCGCCGAGTCCACCGTGGTCACCGTCACCCGGCTGACCGTCTGCGGCGCCGCCCACCGCAGCTGCAGCCAGTCCGGCCATTCCTTGCCGGTGCTGTCCGCCCATCCGGTGCCCTTCCACCATCGCGCCGGGTCGGCGTCGCCGTCGAGCGCACCGCACGGCAGCAGGCCGGCCCGGTAGGACGAGGCGTTCACCCGCGACACCGACCGGGTCAGATCCGGTGACGGGGACGGCGGGGACACCGTCACCGGCACCTCGACACGCTGCCCCGCCCCGGTGACCCGGACCAGGTAGACACCGGGCGCCGTCCCGGTCGGGGCGCTGACCGCGACCGGCACGGTCCGTGTGTAGCCCGGCGGCAACCAGGTGGAGATCGCCCGGCGCGGCATGTGCAGCACGTCCGCGGCCGCCAGCCGCGCGTCCGCGTAGACCGGCTCCGCACCGGCGTTGGTCAGGCGCACGTCCAGCTCGACCCCGTTGCACTGTCCGGTGGTGATCGCCACGGCGCCGGGTTCCACACTCACCCGCACCACGGGCCCCGGCGGGACGAGCAGCAGCGCCACCGCGCCGGCACGCCACATCAGGCCGGCTCCAACCCGGGACGGTCCCGGTACGAGACGTACGAAGCCCGCGTCATCACCGAAGAACCGCGCCGGGTGACGTAGGGGACGACCCGGTAGTCCGCCCGCAGCGTGTCCCGGTTCAGCGAGCACCGCACATATCCCCGCTGCGCGTTGGCGAACAGCAGGTGCGGGTTGTCGGCCAGCTGCCGTTGCAGCGCCGGCGTCGTCTCACCGCCGTCCCCACCGCTGGAGATCGACGTCCCGATCAGCTCCACCCCGACCGCCGGCGTCCCCGGCGAGCGGAAGTCCACCCGCAGGTCCGCCGCATAGTTGAAGTGGATGTCCCCGGTCAGCACCACGGTCCCCGGATGCCGCGCCGCCACGTCCAGCACCGCCTGCCGATCCCCCGGATACCCATCCCATTTGTCCATGTCGAGGCGAATCCCGTAGCGCAGTTCCGTCATGATCACCTGCTGGGCGAGGACGTTCCACCGGGTGCCGGCCCGGTTCATCCCGTCGAGCAGCCAGCCCCGCTGTTCCGGGCCGAGCAGGCTGCGCTGCGGCTCGTACCGCTCGGGGCAGTCGGGTTTGACGCCGTCGCCGCACGCCTGGTCGGACCGGTACTGCCGGGTGTCCAGCACGTGCGCGGTGGCGAGGTCGCCGAAGCGCAACCGCCGGTGCAGCGGCATGCCCGCTCCGGCCGGCTGCCGCGGCCGCCGCAGCGGCTGGTTCTCCCAGTACGCCCGGTAGGCGTTGGCCCGCTGCACCAGGAAGTCCTGGGCGCTGATGTCGAACCGCGGCACCCCCGCCGCATAGTTGTCCTGCACCTCGTGGTCGTCCCAGGTCGGCACCCACGGGAACGCCGCGTGCGCGGCCTGCAGGTCCGGGTCGGTGCGGTAGAGCGCGTACCGCAGCCGGTACAGATCGAGCGTGTCGGTGGCGAGCTGGAAGATGTCGGGCAGCCGCAGCCCGCTGTCGAGCCGGCTACCGCCGGCGCTGTCCACCGCACCCTCGTACATGTAGTCGCCGAGGAAGAACACCAGGTCGAGATCTTCGGCGGCCAGGTGCCGCCAGGCGGTGAAGAATCCATCGGTGTACGACTGACAGGACGCGACCGCGAATCGCAGCTGTCGTGGGCTCGCGTTCTCCGCCGGGGCGGTCCGGGTCCGCCCGACCGCACTGAGGTGCCCGTCGCAGCGGAACCGGTAGTAGTAGACCCGCCCCGGCCGCAGCCCGCGCACGTCGACGTGCACCGCGTGCCCGTACTCGGCCCGGGCCGTCGCCGTGCCCGCCCGCACCACCCGTACGAATGCCTCGTCCTCGGCGACCTGCCACCGCACCGGCAGGCTGACGCCGCCGAGGCCGCCGGCCGGTTCGAGCGGCCGCGGCGCGAGCCGCGTCCAGAGCACCACGCCGTCCGGCAGTGGATCCCCGGAGGCGACGCCGAGGGTGAACGGGTCGTCCCGCACCGGCGCCCCGCTGACGCGCGCGACCGCGCTCACCGGGGTGAGCGCGGTCGCCAGCGCGGCTGCGCCGAGGGCGATCAGCGCGCGCCGGGGCAGCGCGGCGGCCCGCAGGTCCGGGGCCGGGCGATGGGCTGGCAGTTGGTACGGCACCACCTGCTCAACCTGATCACCCGGCCTTCGGATACGCCGTCAGCGACGGCCGGGCAGCGGAACCTTCGACCAGTCGGTGTCCGAGGCCAGGTAGAAGCTCGGGTACGACGGCTGGTTGTAGGTGGTCTGCTGCCGCGCCACCTCCACCCGGTACTGCGGGTCGTGCATCAGCGTGTACAGCTTGTGGCCGGTCACCTCGGTGCTCAGGTAGATCCGGATCGCCGAGCTGTCCACGGTCCGGACCAGCAGTTCCTCCCGCCAGTCGCCGAGGATGTCGGCGACCAGGCTCGGGTTGCCCTTGGTGCCGTTGTTGGTGCGGGTGCCCTCCGCGGTGAGCAGCGTGCCCCGCTTCCAGTCGTCGATGGTCGGGGTGACGTCGCCGGCCCCGTTGACGATCTGCGTGGTGAGGTCGCCGGACCACCGGATGCTCTGGTTGGTGCCGGGGATGCTGCTGGTCAGCACCTCGCCCTTGGCGCTGTGCAGGCCGAGCGCCGCCGACCCGCCGGGCATGCTGGCCCACGACTCGATGCCGCGCACCTCCGGCAGCACGTCACCGATCATGCCGCGGCCGGTGTCGCGCCCCGAGTAGGTGCCGAACAGCACCTCGCCGGTGGCCGCGTCGCGCATCGCCATCCCGTACGGCGCGGAGGTCCCGCCCTCGTGCACGGTGAAGATCTCCTGGCCGGGCCGGTCGGGGTCGATGTCGGTGACGTGCATGGCGTCGCCGTGCCCGAGCCGCGCGGGCTGCCCTGACGGCAGGTTCGCGAACGAGGAGTAGAGCAGGCTGCCGTCGTGGTCGATGGTCGCCGCCCCGTACACGATCTCCTGCTTGCCGTCGAGGTCGACGTCGGCCGCGCTGAGCGAGTGGAAGCCCTGCGTGGTCAGGGTGCCGAACTCCGGGTCGGTGCCGTCGCGCCCGTGCGGCGAGTCGTTGAACGGGTTCGTCATCGGCGTCCAGCCGCTGTCGACGTACCAGTTCCGGGTCAGCTTGCGCCCGTTCCACCCGTAGGCGACCAGCGTGGAGCGGGTGTAGTAGCCGCGGGCGAAGACCGCCGACGGCCGCTTGCCGTCCAGGTGGGCGACGCCGGCGAGGAATCGGTCCACCCGGTTGCCCGGCTCGATGCGGGCCATCGCGTAGTCGCCCCACATCAGCCCGTCGTCGTGGCGGCCCGGCTGGTAGTCGATGGTCTGCAGTTCCCGGCCGGTCGCGCCCTCGAAGACGGTCAGGTACTCCGGGCCGTCGACGATGAACCCCTCGAACGCGCGCAGGTTGTTGCGGGTGCTGCGCGACGGCGCGTACACGTCCATGAAGTAGTCGGTGAGCGCTTCCGCGCCGGCTCGGCTCAGCGGGTACTGATAGGCCGGCGCGATGCCGAAGGCCTGCTCCAGCGTGGCCGGCCAGCGCCCGGCGACCACCTCGGGGTGCTCGTGCCAGCCGAGGAACATGTCCACGACGTGCTGGTAGTAGTCGGCGGCGCTCATCCGGTAGTCGGCGTCCTTCTGGAAGCCGTTCCTGATGTAGTGCTCGCGCCCGTTGCGGATGGTCCTCGTGCCCGGCGCGGTCTTCATCATCATCTCGGCGCGGCCGTCGCCGTCGAAGTCGTAGACCAGGAACTGGGTGTAGTGGGCGCCCGCCCGGATGTTGACGCCCAGGTCGATGCGGTGCAGCAGGGTGCCGTCCGCCCGGTAGGTGTCGATGTAGACCGGCCCGGTGTAGCCGACCTGGGAGACGTCCTTGGAGTTCGACGGGTCCCACTTGACCACGTACTCGTACCGGCCGTCGCCGTCCATGTCGCCGACGCTCATGTCGTTGGCCGCGTAGGTGTAGGTCTCGCCGGCCGGGGTCACCCCGTCGGCCGGCTTGCTCAGCGGCAGGTCGTAGTGGCCGGCCGCCCACGGGGTGGCGGTCGCGCTCCGGCCGCCCTTCACCGGGACCACCCGGTACGCCGACGTCGCGGTGCCGGCCTTGTCCAGGTAGTTGGTGCTGTCCGTGACGGTGGCGATGCGCCGGCCGTCCCGGAAGACGTGGAAGTTCGCGCCGGTCACGCCGGTCGCGGACCGTCCGGTGGCCTCGGTGCCGAGCAGCCGCCAGCTCAGGAATATCCCTTCGCTGGTGGTGGCGGCGACCAGGCCCCGGTCGAGACGTTCCAGGGGCACCCCCCGGGCGGTCGCTCCGGCCGGGGCGGAGAGGGTGGCGAGCAACAGGGCGGCGGAGACGCCCACGGTACGAAGGCGCATGACTGATCTCCTCGGGGACGGCGCGCCGTCCCGTGCTGGGGGTCACGGGGCGGCGCGTAGGACGTACGGATCAGGCGGCGTCGATCTCGGCCTGGAGTTCCTTGATGAAGCCCGCGGCGGCCTGCTGCGGCGTCTGCCGCTCGAAGAGGACCTCCTCGGTGTGGCGCTTGAGGATGGTCTCGATGCTGCTGGCGCCGTTGGGCGTGACCCGCGGAGCGGGGCCGACCTGCAGCGCGCCGAGGTAGTCGGCGGCGGCCTTGTCGGTGGCGGTCAGCTTCGGCGTGATGGCGGTGCGGACCGTGGCGTTCGCCGGCAGGCCCCGGTCGGTGAGCAGCACCTCACCGGCCTCGGTGGTGTTGAGCAGGAAGTCGACGAACAGCGCCGCCTCGGCCGGGTGCTTCGAGCGCGACGAGACCGACCAGAACATCGACGGCTTGTAGTACGGGGCCGTGGCCGCGCCGGGCTGGCCGTTGGTGGGCAGCTTGAGCAGCTTCAGGTTCTGCCCGCTCGCCGCCGCCAGCGAGGTGAGCTGAGTGTTCCACCAGGTGCCGAACGCCGAGGTGTTGGTGGCGGTGCCGGACTGGTCCAGCGGGGCGCTGGCCCGCTCGACGGTGACCGACGGGGCCGGGGCGATGCCGTTCTTGGCCAGGTCCAGCAGGTACTGCCAGTAGTTCGCCAGGACCTCCGGCGGGATGGAGACCTTGCCGGCGTCGTCGTAGAGGGTGGCGCCGGCCTGCCGCGCCCAGATGTTGATGCCGCCGGAGTCGAAGCCCCAGGACTGCACACCGGTGACCTTGCCGCCGCTGGCCTTGGAGACCTCGACGCCGATCCGCTTCAGGTCGTCCCAGGTCCAGGTGGAGTCGTCCGGGACCGGGATCTTGTACTGGGCGAGCAGGTCGGTGTTGGCGACGATCGAGTACGCGGCGACGCCGGTGGGGATCGCGTACTGCTTGCCGTCGACCTGGCCGGTCTTGAGCGCCTCGCCGTCGATGTCAGCGGTCTTGAGATGCTTCTCGGCCGTCTTCAGATCGAGCAGGGCGCCGCGTTCGGCGTACGAGGCGAGGTAGAGCTCGTCCATCTGGATGATGTCCGGCGCGTCGTTGGCGGCGACCGTGGTGGCCAGGCTGTCCCAGTAGCCGTTCCACTCCTTGAACTCACCGGAGACGGTGATGTTCGGGTACTTCTTGGTGAACAGGTCGATGGCCTGCTGGGTGCGCTTGTGCCGGGCGTCCGAGCCCCACCAGGTGAAGCGCAGTTTCACGGCGTCCTTGGAGATCTCACCGCCGGCGTCCCCGCCGCCACCGCCGCCACAGGCGGCGAGAGTGGTCGCGGCGCCGAGGCCGAGACCGAGGGACAGCAACGAACGCCGGCTCATTCCGTTCTGCATGGGAGGTGCCCCTTTACTTGATTCCGGTGGTGGCGATGCCCTTGATCAGGTAGCGCTGGCCGATGAGGAAGGCCAGGAAGATCGGCAGCAGGGAGACCACGCTCATCGCGAACATGGAGCCCCAGCTGGTGGCGACGGTGGCGTCCACGAAGGAGCGCAGCGCGACCGGCACGGTGTACATCTCCGGGTCGGTCAGGTAGATCAGCTGCGAGAAGAAGTCGTTCCAGGTCCAGATGAACGTGAAGATCGTGGTGGTGGCCAGGGCCGGCAGCATCAGCGGCAGGATCACCTGCAGGAAGATCCGCGGGTGCCCGGCGCCGTCGATGCGGGCCGCCTCGTCCAGCTCCTTCGGCAGGCCCCGGATGAACTGGACCATCAGGAAGACGAAGAACGCGTCGGTGGCGAGAAGCTTCGGCACGATCAGCGGGAGGAACGTGTTCACCCAGCCCAGCTGGGAGAACATGATGTACTGCGGCACGATGATCACGTGGATCGGCAGCATGATCGTGCCGAGCATGATCGCGAACCACAGCTTCTTGCCGGTGAACTCCAGGCGGGCGAAGGCGTAGGCGGCCATCGAGCAGGAGACCAAGTTGCCGATGATGCAGCCGAGCACCACGATCCCGGAGTTGATCAGGAAGTGCGAGAACGGGGCGGACAGCGCGTTCCAGCCCTCGCCGTAGTTGCCGGTCTGCAGGCTGTCCAGCACGATCCCCGGGGAGCGGAAGATCTCGCTGTTGGGCCGCAGGGAGCTGACCACCATCCAGAGCACCGGGTAGAGCATGATCAGCGCGAGCAGGATCAGGCCGGTGTGCTTGGCGAGGCTGCGCGCGGGGTTTCGCACCCGCGGCGCCTTCTCCACGGTCGGGATCGGCGCGACGACGCGCTCTTGCAGGTCAGTCATCGTAGAAGACCCATCGCTTGGCGGCCCAGAAGTTGACCGCGGTGAACGCGGCGATGATCAGCAGGAGCAGCCAGGCCAGCGCGGAGGCGTAACCCATGTCGAAGTTGTGGAAGCCCCGCTGGTAGAGGTAGAGCGTGTAGAACAGGGTCGAGTCGGACGGGCCGCCGCTGCCGCCGGAGACCACGAACGCCTGGGTGAACGACTGGAAGGCGTGGATGATCTGGAGCACCAGGTTGAAGAAGATGATCGGTGAGAGCAGCGGGATCGTGATCTTCCGGAACTGGGTCGCTTTGCCGGCCCCGTCCACGCTCGCCGCCTCGTAGTACATCGCCGGGATCTGCCGCAGCCCGGCCAGGAAGATCACCATCGGGGCGCCGAACGTCCACACGTTCAGCACGATCAGCGTGGACAGTGCGGTGTCCGGATCGGAGATCCAGCCGCGGCCCTCGATCCCGACCAGGCCGAGCGCCTGGTTGAAGAGGCCGTCGGCACCGAAGATCTGCCGCCACAGCACCGCGATCGCGACGCTGGAGCCCAGCAGCGACGGCAGGTAGAACGCCGAACGGTAGAACGCCAGCCCGCGCAGGCCCCGGTCGAGCAGCATCGCCAGGCCGAGCGCCGCCGCGAGCTGCAACGGGACCGAGATGAACACGTATTTGAACGTCACGGCGAGCGCCTGGTGCAGCCGCTCGTCGGAGAGCATCCGCTGGAAGTTCTCCACGCCGCTGAACTCGGGCGGCTGGATCAGGTTGTAGTCGGTGAAGCCCAGCACGAACGAGGCCGCCACCGGCCCGGCGGTGATCAGCACCAGCCCGGCGAACCACGGCAGCAGGAAGACGAAGGCGGCCCTGTTGTCCTTCTTGCGCGGCGGGCCGCCGGTAGTGGTGTTGAGCCGTTGAAGCTCGCCGATGGCGCTCACCCGACCCCCTTCACATGTGTGTCGGAACGAAGCGCCCCGTCACCCAGTGGAGGCCATCGATGCCGCGCCTGGGGGAAAGCGCTTTCCTGGCAGTGTGCCCGGACACACTGCGGGGGTCAACGGTTTCTGGGCGGTAAATTCTGGATCGTTTCAGCGGCCAGATGACCACCTCGGCCCGGCTGCCGCCGGGCGATCTTTTTTAACTATTCAATGACCGCCGCGCCGACCTGCGGCGCCCTGCCCGAAGGGGATGCTGGGCGCATGGGCGCCGACGAGTTTCACCTGCGCCAGCAGACCGAGACCGGCGAGCAGGGTCGCGCTGACCTCCGCGGCGGTGCACAACGCGGCGGCCCGGCACCGGCACGAACGGGCACGCCGCCGCGCAAGATCCGCGGCAGCTGCGCCTGGACCGGCGGCACACCAGCGGCGAGGAACGCGAACGCCGCATCGAGCGGCGCGAGGCCGACAACGAGGAGCGCGCAGCAGCCCCGCAGGCCGGACCGCGTCGCAGCACCCTCCGAACCGCGACCCCGCCAGCCCAGGCCAAGCGGCAGCACCCTCCGAACCGCGACCCCGCCAGGCCAGGCCAAGCCGCAGCACCCTCCGAACCGCAACCCCGCCAGCCCAGGCCAAGCGGCAGCACCCTCCGAACCGCAACCCCGCCAGTCCGGACCGAGCAGCGGCGCCTTCTGCACCGCATCCCGCGGCCGCGGCCGGACGGCGTCAGCCGGAGCTGCGGCGCACCTTCAACTCCGCCGGGAAGACACCTCTCCAGTACGGCGCGAGCTGCCGTTTCATCATCGCCCGCGTCGCGGCGGCGGCCATCCGCTCGACCGGCTGGTGCACCGACGACAGCGGCGGCGTCGTGCACTCGGCGATCAGGCTGTCGTCGAAGCCGACCACCGCCACGTCCTGCGGCACGCGGCGGCCCGCGTCGGCCAGCGCCTGCATCGGCCGGTCGCCATCAGGTCGCAGCGCCAGCCGTAGCCCACACCGGGAAACCACCCGCCGTTACCCGCGCAGGCGACGGCCACGCTGCATCGCTTGCGGCGCTGTTAGGCCTGCAGCGAGCTAGGCGGGCAGCGCGGGTTCCGGTCGTTCGGTCGAGGCCGCGGCTGAGGCTGAGGCTGAGCCGCGGACCGGGGTCAGCGTCGCCCAACGGGCCAGCAGCAGCACCGTGACCACCTCGGCGAGCCCTAGCAACCGCTCCACCGTGCCCAGCGGTATGGCCCGCCACCAGCGCACCCCGGTCCACGGTTCGGCGAGCAGCGCCCACAGGATCGGCGTGAAGCAGAGCAGCGAGACGGCGCCGGCCAGCAGGACGGCGGTCGCCGCCGTGCGGGCCGCGGGGCGGCGCAGCCCGAACGCGCCGGCCAGCAGCGCCGCGACCGGCAGGCTGAGGAACGCCAGCAGGCTGGCGGCGCGGTGCACGTCGCCGCTGATCGACGGGCCGACCGCCCAGTTGTGTTTCTCGAAGACGACCACGCCGATCAGGCCGGCCACCCACAGCCACAGCGCGACGGCCGCGCCGGACCGGGCGCGCAGCACGCCCGCCCGCACCAGCGCGAGGATCACCGCTGCCGACCCGAGGGCGAGCAGCAGGGTCGCGGTGTCGAAGGCCCAGCCGTTGTCGAGCAGCGCGTACTGACTCAGCGTGCGGGTCCGCCAGTCGAGCAGCGCGGACGGCGGCGTGAGGTGCAGCCAGGCGAACAGCCCCAGGCACGCCGCCACGCAGGCGACGCCGAACCGGGCCAGGTGACGCTCGATCATCGGGCCCAGCCTGCCAGTCGTTCCTGTGGCCGGCCTGGGAACGGTCAGAGCTTGAGTGCCCAGTTCTGGCCGATCACGTCGTGGCCGAAGCGGTGCTGCGGTGTCTCGTCGGTGAGGGTGAACCCGCAGGCCTGGTAGATGCGGCGGGCCGAGGCGCAGTCGTCGACGGTCCACAGGGTGACCTGCTCGTAGCCGGCGGCGCGGGCGAAGGTGAGGCACTCCTCGACCAGGCGGGTGCCGAGGCCGTGACCGCGTGCCGCCGGGGTGACCAGCAGGATGCGCAGCTGGGCGGTGGCGGGCTCGGCGCCGGCGACGAGGGCCACGCAGCCGGCGCGGACACCGTCGACCTCGCCGATCCAGAGGGCCTCGCGGGCCGGGTCGTGGCCGGCCGCGAAGTCGGCGACGATCTGGGCGACCAGGGCCTCGAACTCGGTGGTCCAGCCGAACTGCTCGGCATAGATCTCGCCGTGGGCCATCACGGTCCAGCCGAGGTCGCCGGGGCGGTCGGCTCGCCGGACGCAGGCACCTGACATGGCACAACCCTTCCTACTGAAACGAGTGTTTCAGTCGATGCTACGCTAGCCCCGTGAGTGAGCGGCAGGCGGAACTGCTGGAGAAGGCGTACCGATATGTGCTCGAGCACGGCCTGGCTGATCTGTCGCTGCGGCCGCTGGCCGCGGCGATCGGGTCCAGCCCACGGGTGCTGATCTTCCTGTTCGGCAGCAAGGACGGCCTGGTCCGGGCCCTGCTGGCGCGGGCACGCGCCGACGAGCTGACCCTGCTCGGCGGCGTCGGCGTGGCCCCGATCGGGCTGGACCGGGCGGTCGAGCGGGTCTGGGCCTGGCTCGCCGCCGACGATCACCGGCCGCTGCTGCGGCTCTGGGTGGAGGCCTACGCCCGGTCGCTGGTCGAGCCGAACGGGGCGTGGGCCGGCTTCGCCCAGGCCACCGTGCGGGACTGGCTGGAGGTTCTGGCGGCCTGCCAGCCACCCGAGGAGCGCGACACCGAGGACGGCGCCGTGCGCCGCACCCGGGCGCTGGCGGTGCTGCGCGGCGGCCTGCTCGACCTGCTCGCCACCGGCGACGAGAAGCGCGTCTCAGCCGCGGTCCGCACCCGGATCGGCTAGGTCGGCCACCAGGCCGTAATGGTCGCTGCCGACGGTGTCCGGCTGATCGAAGGTACGCCGACAGCCGGCCACCCGCAGCGTCGGCCCACCGTGCTCACCGCAGCGCACCAGGATGTGGTCGATCCGCCGGTTCGGCCAGTCCCAGTCGGCGCAGTACGGGTTCTCCGGCACGAACGTGTCCCCGCCCGTGCCGCCACCCCCGGGATGGGTGGCGTCCCAGGCGCAGCGGTAGCAGACGCTCATGTCCTGCGCCACGTGCCGCCCGGTGAGGAACCGCAGGCTGTCGGCGTCCGGCTCGGCGTCGAGATCACCGGCGAGCACCACGTGCCCGGGCGACTCCGCGAGCCGTTCCTCGACCGCGCGGGCCACCACGACAGCCTGCAGCACCCGCTCGCGCTCGTGGTCGAGCTGGTAGTCCGGCAGGTGGTGGACCAGCCACACCCGGCCGAACGGCGCCGGCGCCAGCACCTCCACCAGCTGCGCGGTGCAGGCGAAATCGTACGTGCGGGGCGTGACCCGCAGGTCCAGTTCCGCGACCTGCCCGACCGGCCAGCGGCTCGCCGTCGTGATGCCCCGCCCGCTGTCCTCCCGGGCCTGCGACTGCACGAGCCGGTAGTCCGGACCCAGGACCTCCCGGGCCTGGTCGGGTTCGAGCATCGTCTCCTGCAGCGTGACGAGATCCGCGGCGAGTCGCTGGAACTCGGCTCGCAGGATCGCCCGGCGCCGGGACCACTCTCCCGCGGCGCCGAAGACGTTCAGCGTGGCGACCCGCACGCCACGCCCATACCCAGCGGCTGTCGGCACATGCGCGCGAGCTATTGCAGAAGATTTAATGCATTAAATATGCTGCACTGCATGGCATCAATACCCGAAGTGGACGCTCTCCGCGCGCTGGCCCATCCCCTGCGCATGCGCATCCTCGGTTCGCTGCGGATCGACGGCCCGGCCACCTCGGCCCTGCTGGCCCGGCGGCTCGCCACCGACTCCGGGCAGACCAGCCACCACCTGCGCGTGCTGAACCGACACGGGTTCGTCCTCGACGCGCCCGAGCTCGGCAAGGGTGCCCGTGGCCGGGAGCGCTGGTGGAAGGCGGCGCACGACACCACCTCCTGGCCGGACGACCCCGGCGAGCTGGGCCCCGGCGGCGCCGACGTGGTGCACGCGCTGGACCGGGCCGCCCGCCGGGTCTGGGACGAGGTCATCGAGTCCTACCGGGCGCAGGCCGCGCGCGGCGAGTGGAGCCCGCAGTGGCAGGCCGCCGCCGGCTTCGGTGACTACGCGATCCGCACCACGCCCGAGCAGCTGACCGCGTTGCGCACCGACCTGCGCCGGGTGATCAACGAGTACGACCGGGGCGAGCACGCCGACGACACCGAGACCGTGGCGGTGGTGGTCCAGGCGTACCCGTATCGGCCGGCCCGGTGACCAGCCTGTGGCGCAATCGCGAGTTCACTCTCCTGTGGACCGGCCAGTGCCTGTCCGAGCTGGGCACCTCGATGGCGTCGCTGGCGATCCCGCTGCTCGTGCTGGCGGTCACCGGCTCGCCCGTGCAGGCCGGGCTGGCCGGCACGATCGCCCAGGTCACCCGGCTGGTGTGCCGGCTGCCGGCGGGCCTGCTGGTGGACCGGGTGGACCGCCGCCGGGCGATGCTCGCCTGCGACCTGATCCGCCTCGCCGCGTTCGCCGGGCTGGGCGTCGCCGTGCTGACCGGGCGGGCGCACCTGGGTGTCATCGTGCTGGTGGCGGTGCTGGACGCGGCCGGCGGCACCCTGTTCGGCACGGCCGAGCACGCCGCGCTGCGCAGCATCGTCCCGGCCGGTCAGCTGCCGGACGCGGTGGCCCGCAACGAGGCCCGCAGCTACGGTGTCGCCCTGGTCGGGCCGCCCGCCGGTGGGCTGCTGTTCGGGCTGGGCGCGGTGTGGCCGTTCGCCGGCAACGCGGTCTCCTGTCTGGCGTCGCTGTTCAGCGTGGGCCTGATCCGGCGCCCGCTGCAGCAGCCGCGCGAGGGCGCGCCGGGCGGTCTCGCCGACGGGCTGGCCTTCGTCTTCGGCAACCCGTTCCTGCGGGCCGTGCTGGTCATCGCCGCGCCGCTCAACTTCGCGGTCACCGGCACCATCTTCACGATCATCGTGGTGCTGCAGCGGCACGGCACCGCGCCGGCGGTGATCGGGCTGGCGGAGACGTTCATCGGCGCCGGTGGGCTGCTCGGCGCCCTCGCCGCCCCGCTGCTGCGGCGCCGCTTCCCGATGGCCGTGCTGGCCCGGGCGATCTGCTGGGCGGCGACCGGCCTGTTCCTGGTCAGCGCGCTGCTCACAGCGAGCGTGGCGGCGGCCGTACCGATCGCGCTGACGTTGATGCTGGCGCCGGCGTGCAACGCCGCGCTCTTCGGTTATCAGGCCGCGATCACGCCGGACCGGCTGCAGGGCCGGGTGGTCAGCGTGATCTTCCTGGTCGCGAACTCGGCGTCGGCCGTCGCCCCGCTGCTGGCCGGCCTGCTGGTGACCACCTGGAGCGCGGCCGGCGCGATCGTGCTCTTCGCGGCGGCGGTCGCCGCATCGGCGCTGGCCGCGACCTTCGGCCGCGGCCTGCGCACCGGCGACCGGCCGATCACCCCAGCGTCAGCGGGCGCAACCCCAGGCCGCTCAGCCGGTCCGTCTCGTCCGCGGTGACCGGCGCCCGCCCGGTGGTCTTGCGCAGCAGCGTCACCGCGTCCCACCCGAGCGCCCCGACCGCGGCGGGCCAGTCCGGCCCGAACAGCAGGCGCTGCAGCTCCGAGGCCGCCGCCGGGGTCAGCCACGGCTCCCGGCCCACCGCGTCGGCGACGTCGAGACCGTGGACGGCCAGCTCCACCACCCGGGTGGTGAGGAAGTCGGTCAGCAGCATCGCGTCACCGTGCCGGGTCCGCACGATCCGGCCGGCCGGTTCCCGCTCGCACGCGGCGAGCACCTCGCCGACCACGGCGGCGAACTCGTCGCGGGTGGCCGGGCGCTCCTGCGCCGTGCGTACCCGATCCGCGTTGGCGGCCTCGCTGAAGCGCTGGTCGGCGCGGTAATAGGAGGTCGCGGTGGTGTCCGCCCGCGCCGGCGCGGGCGCGCCGGTCATCTGCGGCACGCGGGACAGCACGGTGATGACGTGCCCGACGACGTCGCGGACCCGCCAGGGCGTGCAGCGGGTCGGCCGGTCCCACTCCCCCGCGCTCAGCTGCCCGAGCGCGGCGAGGAAGGCCGCCGCCTCGTCGCGCAGCGCGATCATCGCGCCTGCCCCGCCTGCCGGTGCCCGTCCAGGCTGGTCACGCCGGCTTCGGCCGGCTCGAAGAGCGGGAAGCCGCGCAGGCCGTCGCCGCCGGCGGGCAGGGCGAGCCGGCGCAGCAGGATGCCTTCGCGCAGCGCCCACGGGCAGATCTCCACCCGGTCCAGGCCCAGCGACGCCATGGTGATCTCGGCGATGACCGCGCCGGCCAGCAGCTGCCGTCCCCGGCTGCGAGCCACCCCGGGCAGCTTCGCCCGCTGCGCGGGCGTCATCCGCGCCAGCCGCGGGATCCAGGAGCGCAGTTCGGTACGCCGCAGCACCCGGGTCCGGGCCGGCGACGCCGGGTCGACCTCGCCGGCGAAGCGGGCCAACTGCTTGAACGTCTTGCTGGTGGCGACCGTCTTCTGTGCGCGCTGCTCCCAGTCCAGCCGGCGCACGGCCGGGTCGAGCACGTCGCGGACGTGCCGGCGCAGCCGCTTGACGTCGCGCCGGTCGGCCGGGTGATCGGGCAGGTGCTCGTGGGTGAGCCGGCGGGCGCCCAGCGGCAGCGACATCGACACCGCCGGGTCCTCGTCGCGGCCCTGCACGATCTCCATCGAGCCGCCGCCGATGTCCAGGAGCAGCAGTTGGCCGGCGGCCCAGCCGTACCAGCGGTGGGCGGCGAAGTAGGTGAGCCGGCCCTCGTCCTCACCGCTGAGGAAGCCGATCTCCAGGCCGGTGCCGGCGCGGATCGCGGCCACGATCTCGTCGCGGTTGGCCGCGTCGCGCACGGCCGCGGTGGCGAACGGGATCAGCTCGTCGGCCTTGTGCTCCCGGGCCGACTGCACCGTCGCGCGGACCGCGGCCACCAGGCGTTCCACCCCGGCCCGGGAGACCGCCCCGTCCGCCCCGATCGCCGGGGCGACCCGGGTCAGCCGTTTCTCCCGGTAGACCGGCAGCGGCGGCGAGCCCGCGCAGCTGTCGATCACGAGAAGTTGGGCAGCGTTCGATCCGATGTCCAGTACCCCCATGCGCACGCGGCGCGGCGTACCCCGGTCAGCGCGGGATATGCCTCGTGAATCAGTGATCGATGTCACCGCTTGAACCTTTCGACCGCCCCGGTGAGTTGACACATCGACCGAGGACGAGAGGGTGTGGACCGTGGCTGACCCGGACGCCGACTTCGCGGCGTACTTCGCCGGGCGGGTGAGTGCCGTGCGCCGTCTCGCCTTCGCGCTGTGCGGCGACTGGCACACCGCCGACGATCTCGTGCAGCTGACCTTCGTGAAGCTCTATCCACGGTGGTCGCGGGTGCGCGGTGGGCAGATCGACGCGTACGTGCGGCGCGCCCTGGTGAACAACTTCCTCAGTCATGTCCGCAAGCATCGCCGGGAGACGGTGATGGCCGAGGTGCCCGACGCGGCCGTCCCGGAGACCGAGCGGCACGACGACCTCGGCCAGGCGCTGCGCCGGCTGCCGCCGCAGCAGCGGGCCGTGGTGGTGCTGCGGCATCTGGAGGATCTGTCCGTCGCCGAGGTCGCCGAGCTGCTGCAGCTGGCCGAGGGCACCGTGAAGAGCCAGTCCGCCCGGGGTCTCGCCGCGCTGCGTGCCGTGATGAGCCACACCGTAACGCCGAGGGAGACGCGACCGTGACCGAGTCCACCGACACCGACATCCGCGACGCCCTGCTGGCATACACCGGGGACGAGCCGCCTCTCCCCTTCGGTTACGAGCAGGTCGTGACCGCCGGCCGCCGGGTTCGCCGCCGGCGCCGGGCCGCCGCGGCGGCCGCCGGGTCGCTGGTGTTCGTGGCGGTCGCGGGCGTCGCCGTCACCGGCCTGCCGCACGATCCGGCGCCGTTCGCGGTGGGCGGCCCGTCCTGGCCGGCGCTCGACCCGGCGCCGTTCTGCGCGGCCGCCGCCGCGCCGCCGAGCACCCCGGCGATCGCGCCGACCACCGTGGTCCGCGACCTCAACGATTACCGGGTCCGGATCCCGGTCGAGCCGGCTGATCACGCCGCCGCCCGGCTCAGCTGCCGTCTGGCGACCGTGGTGCCGCCCTTGCTGCCGGGCTTCCGCTTCCACCTGATCCCCGGGGCGCCGGAGGACGGGCTGCCGCTGCGGGTCGAGCCGGCGCAGGTCTTCGATCCGGCCCAGCCGCAGACCACCCTGCCGGTCTTCTCCGCCGGCGCGCTGGTCAGCGACGACGAGGGGGTCGGCGAGATCGGGTTCGGCGCCTGGCCGGCGGGTGAGACCGTGGCGGAGGCCACCGCGAACTGCGCCGGGTGCGAGGTGCGGACCGGTCCGGACGGGGCGACCGTCCTGATCGACGTGATGACCGGGGACGCGGGCCTGCGGACGGTGAACGTGTGGGTCCACCGCGCCGACACGGTCACCTTCGCGACCACGTCGAACGCCGTGCCCGACCCGGCCACCGACGCGGACCGGCAGGAGGTGGGACGCCCGGATCCGCCGCTCACCCTCGACCAGCTGGTGCGGCTGGCCGCTGCCCCGGAGCTCACCCTCTTCCCCTGACCGCCGCGGACCTCGCTGCGATGCCGTCGAGCAGCAGGTCCAGCGCGGCGGGATAGGCGCTGGTCACCATCTCGGCGGCGAGCAGCGGCGCGACCCCGGCCACGTGCGGGTGGCTGGTGGCGGGCAGCCGGGCATAGGTGGAGCGCCACACCACCTCCTCGGCGCGCAGCGCGGCGTTCGGCAGCGCGAGCGAGGCGGCGTCGAGGGCGGCGAAGGCCAGCGTCTGGTCGATGAAGGCGTGGTAGACGCGGACCGTCTCCGGCGCCGGCAGGCCGGCCGAGTGCAGCACGGCCAGGACCGCCTCGTCGGCGGCGAGTTCGTTGGCGCGGCCGGTGACCCGGCTGGTGGTGAGCACTGCGGCCTGCGGGTGGGCGATGTAGGCGGCGTGGATGCGCAGGCCGAGGGCGCGCAGGTCGGCTCGCCACTCGCCGCTCGGGGACCAGCCGCGCAGGGCCTGGCCGATGAGCGCGTCACCGATCGCCAGGATGATCTCGTCCATCCCCCGGAAGTACCGGTAGAGGGTGCTGGGGTCGCAGTCCAGCGCCAGGCCGAGCCGGCGGGCGGTGAGCCCGGTGCTGCCGTGCTCGCGCAGCAGCCGCAGGGCCGCCTCGACGATCAGCTGCTCGGACAGGACCGTGCCGGCGCGGGTGGACCGGCGCCGCCGCCGCTTCTCCTCGGGAACGACCGCCTTCGGCATCGCACCCCCTCCTTATGCCAACGCCGTTGACCTTAGCGCACCGCGGCGCGTTGGATCGGTGCCAGGACGAGAGGAGTTCCGGACCATGCGCGTACTTCTGGTGGGTGCGGGCGGCGTCGGCACGGCGATCACCCGGATCGCGGCCCGGCGGCCGTTCTTCGACGAGATGGTGGTGGCCGACTACGACCTGGCCCGCGCCGAGGCGGCGGTCGCGGCCGTCGGCGACGCCCGCTTCCGGGCCGCGCGGGTGGACGCCGGCGACCGGTCGGCGGTCGCCGCGCTGCTTCGCGAGCACGGCTGCGACGTGCTGCTCAACGCCACCGACCCGCGGTTCGTGATGCCGCTGTTCGACGCCGCCGGCGAGGCCGGGGTCACCTATCTCGACATGGCCATGTCGCTGTCGCGGCCCGATGCGGAGAAGCCTTACGAGCGGGTCGGGGTCAAGCTCGGCGACGCCCAGTTCGCGCAGTCCGCCGAGTGGGAGAAGGCCGGGCGGCTGGCGCTGGTCGGCATCGGCGTCGAGCCGGGCCTGTCCGACATCTTCGCCCGGTACGCGGCCGACGAACTGTTCGACGAGATCGACGAGATCGGGGTCCGCGACGGCTCGAACCTCACCGTCGACGGCCACGACTTCGCCCCGTCGTTCAACATCTGGACCACCATCGAGGAGTGCCTCAACCCTCCGGTGATCTGGGAGAACGGCCGCGGCTGGTTCACCACCGCGCCGTTCAGCGAGCCCGAGGTGTTCGACTTCCCGGACGGCATCGGACCGGTCGAGTGCGTGAACGTGGAACACGAGGAGGTGCTGCTCATCCCGCGGTGGGTGAAGGCACGCCGGGTCACCTTCAAGTACGGGCTGGGCGAGCAGTTCATCCGTACGCTCAAGATGCTCCACGAACTGGGCCTGGACCGAACCGAATCGGTCACGGTGCCCGGCGCAGCCGGGCCGGTGAGGGTGTCACCACGGGACGTGGTCGCGGCCAGCCTGCCCGACCCGGCCACGCTCGGCGCGAGCATGCGCGGCAAGACCTGCGCCGGCACCTGGGTCCGCGGCACCCGTGACGGCACGGACCGCGAGGTCTACCTCTACCACGTCGTCGACAACGAGTGGTCGATGGCCGAGTACGGCAGCCAGGCCGTCGTCTGGCAGACCGCGATCAACCCGGTCGTCGCCCTCGAACTGCTAGCCGGCGGGGTCTGGTCCGGAGTGGGCGTTCTCGGTCCCGAAGCCTTCCCGCCGCGGCCGTTTCTGGATCTGCTCACCGAGTACGGCTCGCCGTGGGGCCTGCGCGAGCAGCAGACCAATTCCGCCCGATTGGCATCGGCCTCCCCCGCGGCCGCTGCGTAACGTCCGGTCGGTGACCACGGGATTCATCGGCCTCGGCGTCATGGGACAGCCGATGGCGCTCAACCTGGCCCGGGCCGGCACCGACCTGATCGTCTGGAACCGG
This sequence comes from Actinoplanes sp. NPDC024001, assembly GCF_040638955.1. Lineage (NCBI taxonomy): Bacteria > Bacillati > Actinomycetota > Actinomycetes > Micromonosporales > Micromonosporaceae > Actinoplanes > Actinoplanes sp. NPDC024001. Next base: position 4,439 of record NZ_JBEZZB010000118.1, on the reverse strand, counting down.
ACCCCGGAACGCACCCGGCCGCTGCGCGACGCCGGCGCGGCCGTCGCCGCCGACCCGGCGGAGGTCTTCGCGAAGGCCGAGACCGTGATCGTGATGCTGGCGAACGACACCGTCATCGATCACGTGCTCGGCCCGGTGACCTTCGCCGGCCGCACCCTCGTGCACATGGGCACCACGGCGCCGGCGTACTCGGCCGGGCTCGCCGCCCGGGTGCGTGCGGCCGGCGGCGCGTACGTCGAGGCCCCGGTCTCCGGCTCCCGCGGCCCGGCCGCGGCCGGCGAGCTGGTGGTGATGCTCGCCGGCGACGCGCCGGACCTGGACCGCGTCGAGCCGCTGCTGCGCCCGATGTGCCGCGAGGCCGTCCGGTGCGGCCCGGTCTCCGGCGCCCTGCTGATGAAGCTGGCGGTCAACACCTTCCTGATCAGCATGGTGACCGGGCTGGCCGAGGCGTTCCACTTCGCCGCCCGGCACGACCTGGACCGGGCCACCCTCCTGGCGGCGCTGGACGCCGGGCCGATGGCCAGCGCGGTCTCCCGCGCGAAGGGCCGCAAACTGCTCGACCGGGACTTCGCGGTGCAGGCCGCGATCCGCGACGTGCGCTACAACAGCGACCTGATCGTGCGCGCCGGCGTGGAGTCGCCGCTGCTGGAGGTCTGCCGGCAGCTGTTCGCGGAGACGGACCGGGCCGGCTACGGCGGCGAGGACATGGCCGCGGTGATCCGCGCCCTGGAAGCCCGGTCGCGGGAAGCCGGGCGGCGGGCCACGATGGACGGATGACGATCCCCCGCTTCCATCTGGCGATGCCGGTCGACGACCTGACCGAGGCGCGCCGCTTCTACGGTGAGGTGCTCGGCCTGGAGCAGGGCCGCAGCTCGGACACGTGGGTCGACTGGAACCTGCACGGGCACCAGTTCGTCACCCACCTCGCGCCGCAGCGCCCCCAGCGGATCCACAACCCGGTGGACGGCCACGACGTGCCGGTGCCGCACTTCGGGCTGATCCTGCCGGTGCCGGAGTTCCACCGGCTCGCCGAGCGGCTGCGCACGGCCGGCACCGCGTTCGTCATCGAGCCCTATGTGCGCTTCGCCGGTGAGGCCGGTGAACAGTGGACGATGTTCCTGCTGGACCCGGCCGGCAATGCCCTGGAGTTCAAGGCGTTCGCCGACGACGCCCAGGTGTTCGCTGCCTGATCCGTCCGCCGCCGGGCCGCGCGCGCCCTGTTCGTACTGATCAGCACCGGCCTAGCGTGGCGGTGTGAGCGAGACGAACGTGGTGGTGCTGGTCCTGCCGGAGGTGAACCTGCTCGACCTGGCCGGCCCGGTCCAGGTCTTCCACGCCGCCGCGCTGCGCGGCGCCGGCTACCGCATCGGGTACGTGGCCGACGAACCGGAGCGGCTCTCCGCGCAGGGCCTGCTGCTCGCCGGCCTGCAGCCGCTGCCGCCGGCCGGCGCCGGCGACCTGATCCTGGTGCCCGGTCCGGAGCTGCGCCGGCCGCCGCCCGGACAGCCGCTGGTCGCCGCGCCGGTGGTGAGCTGGCTGCGCGACGCCTACCGGCGGGGCGCCGCGGTGGCCGCGGTGTGCAGCGGGGCCGCCGCCCTGGCCGAGGCCGGACTGCTCGACGGCCGGCGCTGCACCACGCACTGGGCGTTGACCGGCCTGCTGCGGCAGCACTGTCCGGCGGCCCGGGTGCAGGACGGTGTGCTCTACGTCCACGACGGCCGGGTCAGCACGAGCGCCGGCATCTCGGCCGGCATCGACCTGGCCCTGTCGCTGGTGGAACGCGACCACGGCGCCGCGCTGACCGCCGAGGTGGCCCGGCAGCTCGTCGTCTACCTGCGCCGGTCCGGCTCGGGCGCGCAGATCAGCCCTTTCCTGCAGCACCGCGCGCACCTCAATCCGGCGGTCCACCGGGTGCAGGAACACCTCGCGCAGCACCTCGACGGCAGGCACACCCTGGCTGACCTGGCCCGGGTGGCGAACCTGTCGCCGCGCGGGCTGAGCCGCGCCTTCCGCACCACGATCGGCATGACGCCGCTGGAATATCAGCAGGGGCTGCGCATGGAGCACGCCGGCACGCTGCTCGCCGGGACCGACCTGACCGTGGAGGCGGTCGCCGCCCGGTGCGGGTTCACCGACGCCCGGCATTTCCGGCGTTTGTGGACCGCCCGGTTCGGGACGCCGCCGTCCGCGTCGCGCCCGGAGGCGCTCCGTGGCTAGGACCGTCCGCGGTCTGCTGACCGCCCTGCTCACCGTGGGCATCTTCGCCGGGATCTGCGCGGCCGGGGTGGCGGTGTCGATGCGGCAGTCGTTCCCGGCCGCCGCGGCCGGTCACCCGGCCGGCTGGCCGGCGCCCCGGAAGATCCCGCCAGGCAGGCTGGTGGTCGCGGTCGCGCTGGGCGCGTCCGGGTCCGTCGTCGCCGATGCCCTTCTGCCGTACGAGGTGTTCGCGCGTTCCGGCCGGTTCGCCGTGCACACCGTCGCGCACCGGCGGACTCCCCTGCCGCTCTCCGGTGGGCTGCACGTCGTGCCGGAGCACACCTTCGACTCGGGGCCGGCGCCGGACGTGATCGTGGTCCCGGCCGTGGTGGACCCGTCCGAGGCGCCGCTGCTGGACTGGATCTCCCGTCAGGCCCGGCGCGGCGCCCGGGTGCTCGGCGTGTGCGCGGGCTCGCACGTGCTCGCCAGGTCCGGGGTTCTCGACGGGCGGCGGGCCACCGAGTTCTGGGCCAACGTGGATGCGCGCCGCCGCGCGTTCCCGGCGGTGCGGTGGCTGCGCGGCCAGCGCTACGTCGAGGACGGCCCGGTCACCACCACGGCCGGGGTGACCTCCGGCGTGGTGGGCGCGCTGCGGGTGGTCGAGCGGCTCGCCGGGCCGGGTGAGGCCGCCCGGATCGGCCGGGACCTGGCATATCCCGGCTGGGCGCCGGGCGGCGCCACGGCGATCCCGGTGCACCGCATCGGTCCCGGTGATCTTCCGTACGCGCTGAACGCCGCGTTCCCGTGGGGCCGCCCAACCGTCGGCGTGCGGCTGACCGACGGGGTGGGCGAGTCCGAGGTGGCCGCCGCGTTCGAGGTGCACTCGGCGACGTCGTTCGCCACCCGGACGGTTCCGCTCACGGCCGGCCGGACGGTGACCACCCGGCACGGGATGCTGCTCACGGCCGGGGACGCGCGCGTAAACCGGATCGTCGAACCCGGCGGCGACGGTTTCCCCTTCGACCGGGCGCTGCTCGACCTGGCCGAGCACACCGACCGGGCCACCGCGCGGACCACGGCCAAGTTCACCGAGTACCCGGGCGGGCATCTCGCGTACCCCGGCCCGCTCTGGCCGTGGCGGCCCACCGCCCTGGCGGTGGCCGCCCTGCTGCTCTCCGCCGCGCTCGCGCTCGCGGTGATCCGGATCGCCCGGCGCCTGGCCCGCGCGGCCGCCGGGCGCCGAAGCGGTTGATCAGCGGGACCGCCGGCTCGCCCGGGGCTTGGCGGAGCGGGGCGGCAGCGCCCGCATGTGGTCGCGGACGGTGCCGAGCACCCCGCTGAGGATCGCCAGGTCGCCCTTCTCCAGCGAGTCGAGGAGCAGCCGCCGGACGACCGCGATGTGACCGGGCAGCACCTGGGCCACCAGGGCCCGGCCGGCGTCGGTGAGCGACACCATCACGCTGCGCTCGTCGTCGGCGGCGGGCGCCCGGCTGATCAGGCCGCGCCTGTCCAGCAGCCCCGCCTGATAGGTGAGGCCGCTGCGGCTGTAGACGACGCCGTCGGCGAGGTCGGTCATCCGCAGCCGGCCCTCCGGGCTGTCGGCGAGCCGGGCGAGCAGCTGGAACTGCACGTAGCTGAGGTCGCCGTCGGCGCGCAGATGCTCCTCGACGGCGTGCTGGAGCAGGCTGCTCACCTCCATCAGGGCGAAGTAGGCGCCCAGTTGCCCGGCATCCAGCGGTGCTGTCTCGCGGCTCACACCCCCATCCTAGTTGCTTCGAACTCGAAGCAAGCTACAGTCGTCACATGCTTCGAGTTCGAAGCAAATCCGTTTCCTCGAGGAGTGAGTCATGAAGGCCATCCGCCACCACCGGTACGGCGCCGCGGACACCCTGCGGGCCGACGAGACCGACCGGCCCGCCCCCGGTTCCGGCGAGGTGCTCGTCAAGGTCGCGGCCACCTCGTTCAACCCGGTCGACGCGACCATCCGCGCCGGCCACCTGCAGCAGGTGTTCCCGGTGCCGCTGCCGCACACTCCCGGCATCGACGTGGCCGGCACGGTCGCCGCGCTCGGCGACGGCGTCACCGCCTTCGCGGTCGGCGACGCCGTCTACGGGATGCTGCCGATGACCGGGGGCGCCGCCGCCGACTACGTGGCCGCCCCGGTCACCGGGCTCGCCGCCTGGCAGGCCGACGTCGCACACGCAGAACCGGAGACCCTCGAGTAGGGAAAGCGATAAGAGACC
>NZ_JBEZZB010000117.1:0-34276 GCF_040638955.1 Actinoplanes sp. NPDC024001 | reverse complement strand
CGCGGCCGCCGCCTCCGCGTCGTCGGTGACCTCGACGATCTGCACCAGGGCCTCCAGCGCCGGCGGCCGGGCGCGCCCGGCCGCACCGGCCGCCACCTGCGCGATCTGGGCATCGATCTGATCGGTACGCCAGCGCGCCTCGTGCCGGTGCCCGTCGGCGAGAGTTCGGCCCAGCCCGCTCAGGCCGACGATGTCCGCGTGCTCGCCGGCCCAGCGCAGGATCCGCGAGTTGGCGGTGCCGACGGTCAGCGGGATCCGCTCCTGCACCGGGCGGGGCGCCTCCAGGCGGGCCTCGACCATCTCCAGCAACGGCTCCCGCCGGGTCACCGTCTCCCCCGCGAGCAGGGCCACGACCGCCTCGGTCACGGCCAGGCAGCGGTCGACCCGGCCGCGGACATCGGGCCGTTCGCGGCCGATCGCCAGCCACTCGGCCGGGGTGTGCCCGGCACCGAGACCCAGCCGGGCGCGGCCGCCGGACACCACGTCCAGGGTGGCGACGTCGGCGGCGAGGTGGATCGGCTCGCGGACGCCGGCGTTCGAGACGTAGGCACCCAGGCGGATCCGGCTGGTGACCGCGGCCGCCGCGGCCAGCGCGACCGAGGGCGCGGCACACGAGCCGGGGTGGTCCGCGGCCTGCAGGGTGTCGAAGCCGGCCCGCTCACATCGGACGGCGAGCTCGAGCCAGGAGGCGGCGTCGGTGGGTTGCGCCTGCACCGAGAAGACGTGGGACATGGAGCGACCCTGGCACCGGCGGCGATCAGCGGGGAAGGTTTTTCTGCGGACGGCCGAACCGGGGTCAGGGCGAGGACCGGCGACGTCGGTCCGAGGAGTCAGCCGGCCGGACGGGGGTATAGCTGGATCATGACCGACTACGACCCCGAGCAGTTCGCCGAGTTCACCACGCAGGACGGCCCCGGCTCCGCCGACACCGACCGGCCGGGTGGCGCCGAACGGTCCCCCGCGCAGCAGGGACACCCGGAGCAGGAACATCCGGAGCAGGAGGCCCACGGCGGCAGCATGGCGCCGGGCCTGGTCGACGCGACCGGGCGGCAGATCGCGGACGAGCCGCCGGGGCGCTGATCGCCGGATCAGGAGCCGGCCCGCAGCTGGTCGATGTAATCGGTCCGGTACCGGTCCAGCATCGGACCCACCTCGTCGGTGGCGCTGGACTGGAAGACGTCGAAGACGCGGCGGTAGAGCTCGACATCGTTGCGACCGCGCGAGGTCAGGCCGGTGTTGTAGACGTCGATCACCACGAGCGTGTCGTCCAGCAGGGTGAAGCCGTGCATGGGTGGCAGGTCGACGGGCGCCCCCTCGGGGATGATGCCGAGCCGCACGTGCGGAAGGCCGGAGAGCTTGCGCAGGTGGTCCACCTGGGCGAGCATCTCCGTCGGTGGGCAGATCCGGCTGCGTAACACCGCCTCGGTGATGACGAACTGAAACGATCGGGCCGTGTCGGCCAGGACCTCCTGGCGGCGGAACCGTGCGGTCACCGCGGCCAGCAGGGCCGCGTCGGCGGTGCCGTCCGCCGCGGTGGACTCCAGGCGCAGGAAGGCGCGCATCGCGGCGCGGGCGTATTCGCTGGTCTGCAGCAGGCCGGGTAGCAGCGCGGGCTGGAAGTCGCGGACCGTGCGGGCGGCGCTCTCCCAGTCGGCCACGTCCTGCTGCCGGCCGGCCAGGCTCTCGGGGGTGGGGCGCCAGTCGGTCATCCGGTCGTGTGCCTGCGCCGCGCGGTCCGCCAGGGCGCGGGCCAGGGACTCGTCGGCGCCGAGAGCGCGGGCGATGACGAGGATGTCCTCGGGGTCGGCCGAACCGCGGCCGCGTTCGATGCGGGAGATCTTCGGCTGGCTCATGCCGACGCGCTTGGCCAGCACGGCGCCGGTGAGCTTCTTCGCCCGGCGCATCCGGGCCAAGGTCACGCCGACCGGTTCCTCGTGGGGGGCACCAGCCATGACTGTCGGCACCCCCCAATCTCAGCCGGTCAGGACACTTTCCGCAAAGCCTCTTTGAGAAGATCCAGCGGCACCTCGACGAGGGCTTCCCCGTCGGGTACGTCGATGCCCGCCTGGGCGGCGGTCATCCGGTAGCCCTGCACCACCACCCGGCCGGAGTCGACGTCGATCTCGTAGACGGTAGGACAGGACCCGGCGGTGCACAGGTTGGCGATCGGCCGCAACGTGAAGGCCTCGCCGGCCGCGCGGTTGCGCACGACCCGAACGAAAAGAACGGACATCAGGGCAATGATCCCCACGACGGCGCTGACAACTAGCAAACCGCCGGTCGCGTTGGAGGCAAGATTCACTGTCCGAACTCTAGTCATCCCGCCTGCATAATCAAGCCGAACGCCCCGATAGAACCTCACGTCCGGCCGGCGTGTGATCCACCGTCACCCCTGACGAATCTCCTGCTTGATGGCCATCTGCAGCCTATCAGGATGCCATATTGCAGATTGCATGCGGCACGCTCATAAATTCGCGCGTGATGAATCACCATGGTAATCAAGCAACTGCGCGGCGATGCTCGATGAATAACGTCCATCCCGCCCTTGGTGGTATTCATGGTCGACAAATCGTTAGCCGAGTTGCCGCTCGGCGATCGAACACTGCTCTTCCTGACGCTGGCCGCTCTCTGCCTCGTCGTCGCCATCCGGCTCGTCAGACGAGCGCTCGAACCGCTCGGCGCGATCGTCGAGACGGTCGCCGCGGCCGCCGCCGTGTTCCTCGCCCTCGGCCTGGCCCTCGTTCTGGTCCTGGCCGCCACTCTCACCCGCTAGACAGGAGTCCACCGTGTCCGCGATCGCGATCGTCGGTCTTGTCACCACACTGGTCACGTTCTTCCTGCTGGTGGAGCTGGCCTCGGCGGCCCTGCCGCTGTTGATCATCGTCACGCTGGTGCCGCCGGGACAGCGGCAGGAGCTGGCCTTCCTGCTCGCCACGGTGGACAGCAGCCGCCGGCTGCGACTGTGGCCGGCACTGCGCGCCGCGGTCGCGGCCCGCCGCCGGGAGCGGTGGCGCTACCGGACGGCGTTTTGAGTGTTCCCATCACATGCGCATCAGGGGTGTATTGGCATGCCCGGATGCATTGCCGTTCTTCGATTCTCGGTGGTGGGGTGAGGGAACCATTCCCCTGCACCCCGGAGGTCGTTCATGAGACGACGATCCCTGGCCGCCGTCGCCGCGGTCACGCTCTGCGTGACCGCGGCATTCGCCGCCTCCTCACCGGCCGGAGCGGGCCCCACGCCGGACCCCGCCGCCGAGTACGAGATCCACGACGTACGCACGCAAGCGCACCGCAACACGATCGCCCGCACCGGTGTGGCGATCGAGGACATCGAGCACGGCGTCGCCACCGTGACCGCGACCGGCGCCGAGGTCAGCCGGCTGCGCAGGCTCGGGTTCACCGTGCACGAGGTGATGCAGACCTTCGACTTCCCGCCCGCCGACGCGGCGTACCACAACTACGCGGAGACGATCGCCGCGATCAACTCGGCGGTGGCCGCCTATCCGGCGATCGCCAGCAAGCGGGTGCTCGGCAAGTCTCATGAGGGCCGCGACATCGTGGCCGTGAAGATCTCCGACAACGTCGGCACCGACGAGTCCGAGCCCGAGGTGCTGTACGACGCCAACCACCACGCCCGCGAGCACCTCACCGTCGAGCAGGCGCTCTACCTGCTGGGCCAGTTCACCAGCGGATACGCCGGCGACACCCGGGTCCGCAACATCGTGAACAGCCGGGAGATCTGGATCATCCCGATGGTCAACCCGGACGGCGTCGAGTACGACATCGCCTCCGGCAGTTACCGCTCGTGGCGCAAGAACCGTCAGCCCAACAGCGGTTCCAGCTATGTCGGCACCGACCTGAACCGCAACTACGGCTACCGCTGGGGCTGCTGCGGCGGCTCGTCCGGCAGCACGTCGAGTGCCACCTACCGGGGTCCGTCGGCGTTCTCCGCCCCGGAGACGCGGGTCATCCGCGACTTCGTCAACAGCCGGGTGGTCGGCGGGGTGCAGCAGATCAAGGCCGCCATCGACTTCCACTCGTACTCGCAGCTGGTGCTCTGGCCGTACGGGCACACGACGGCGAACACCAGCACCGGCATGAACGCGGACCAGGCCAACACGTTCGCCACGTTCGGCCGGCAGATGGCCGCCACCAACGGCTACACGCCGCAGCAGTCCAGCGATCTGTACATCACCGACGGTGACTCGCTCGACTGGCTCTGGGGCACGCACAAGATCTTCGCGTACACCTTCGAGCTCTACCCGGGCAGCGCCTCGGGCGGCGGTTTCTACCCGCCGGCCAGCGTCATCCCGCGCGAGACGTCCCGCAACCGGGAGGCGGCGCTGCTGCTCGCCGAGGTGGCCGACTGCCCGTACAAGGTAATTGGGAAGCAGTCCACCTACTGCTGATCGATACTGCACCGCGTGCTGATATCCGAGGAGACGGTGCGGAAGCTGGTGGGGACGCAGTTTCCGGAGTGGGCGGACCTGCCCGTGCGGCAGGTCCGCTCCGCCGGGACGGTCAACGCGATCTTTCGCATCGGCGCGGGCCTGACGGCCCGCTTTCCGCTGGGCGACGGCGAGGCCGAGGCGGTCCGGCGCGAGCTCGAGCAGGAGGCGTACGCGGCCACGCTGCTGCACGGGCGCACCCGGTTCCCCACTCCCGAGCCGGTCGCGATCGGCGATCCGGGGTTCGGCTACCCGCTGCCGTGGTCGGTGCAGACCTGGCTGCCCGGCACGATCGCCACCGACGACGATCCCGGTGGGTCGGAGCCGTTCGCCCGCGACCTGGCCGAGCTGATCACCGCGATGCGGGCGGTCGGCACCGACGGGCGCACGTTCGGCGGCCGTGGCCGGGGCGGGGTGATCGCCACCCACGAGGAGTGGGTGCAGACCTGCCTGTCGCGAAGTGAGCGCCTGCTCCCCGTACCCCGGCTGCGCAGGCTGTGGGAAGCCATGCGCGACCTGCCTCGCGGCGGTGACAAGGACGTGATGACCCACGGTGACCTGATGCCGGGCAATCTGCTGGTGGCCGGCGGCCGCCTCGCCGGCGTCCTGGACACCGGCGGCTTCCAGCCGGCCGACCCGGCGCTGGATCTGACCTGCGCCTGGCATCTGCTGGAGCCCGGGCCGCGGGCGGTGCTGCGCGCGGAGCTGGGCTGCGACGACCTGGAGTGGGCGCGCGGGCAGGCGTGGGCGTTCGAGCAGTCGCTCGGCCTGGTCTGGTACTACGAGGTGAGCAATCCGGTGATGGCCGCGATCGGCCGGCGCACCCTGGAACGCCTCCTCGACGCTCCACGATATGAGCGACCTGAGATTTAAAGATTTACCTCTGTGAATGCAAGCTGTCCTCAGCGGCGTTCCCCACCGGGCACGCCCCGACTGAGGAGGACCCCGAGATGCGCAGATGGCGAACCCTTCTGGCCGCCGTATTCACCGCCGCGAGCATGGGAGTGCTCGTCGCGCCGAGTCCCGCCGTCGCGGACGAGCCGACCGTCACGCCGTATGTCGTCGGGGGCACCCGCGCCGCCCTGGGCGAGTTCCCGTGGATGGTGCGGCTGTCGATGGGCTGCGGTGGCGCCCTCTACAGCCCGACGCTGGTGCTGACCGCCGCGCACTGCGTCAGCCGCACCGGCGCCAACACCTCCATCACCGCCACCCTCGGGGTCGTCGACCTGCAGTCCAGCAGCCGGATCACCCGCCGCTCCAACTACGTCTACCGGGCGCCCGGATACAACGGCAACGGCGACGACTGGGCGTTCGTCCGGCTGTCCAGCGCGGTCACCGGGGTCGCCACGCTGCCGATCACGACCAGCACGTCGTACGACTCGGGCACCTTCACGATCGCCGGCTGGGGCGCCAACCGGGAGGGCGGCTCGCAGCAGCGCTACCTGCTCAAGGCCACGGTGCCGTTCGTCAGTGACGCCACCTGCAACTCCAGCACGATGTACGGCGGACGGGTGATCGCGGCCGAGGAGATCTGCGCCGGTTACACCTCCGGCGGGGTGGACACCTGCCAGGGCGACTCGGGCGGCCCGATGTTCCGCCGGGACGCGAGCAACGCCTGGATCCAGGTCGGCATCGTCAGCTGGGGTGACGGATGTGCCCGCCCGAACAAGCCGGGCGTCTACACCCAGGTCAGCTACTTCTCCTCGGCGATCCGCTCGGCCGCGGCCAGCCTCGGCGGCTGATGCTGCCCCTGGTCCGCTCCGCCGGGAGCAGACCATGGCGAAGCGCGGCGGTCCGGGCGACCTGATCGAAGGGCGACCACCGCATCAGCCCGGCGGTCGCGCTGCGGCCCGCAGCGGCTGGGTGATCGCGGGGTTGTCGTACCGGGAAAGGGGTCAAAGGGGGACGGCCATGGTGCCCGGCGCCGCGCAAACCGCGTCGCGGCCGCTGTTCTTCGCGGTGTAGAGGGCGAGGTCGGCGCGTTCGATGAGGTGCTCGGCCGGCTCCGCCCCGTCCCAGACGGCGTAACCGATGCTGCACGTCTCCGGCTCCGGCATGGCGCGGCGGACCCGGTCGAGGACCGCCGCGGCCTCGGCCGGGGTCCGGCCCGGCAGGGCGATCACGAACTCCTCACCGCCCCAGCGGGCGATCAGATCGCCGCCGGCCAGCTGGGCGGCGAAAGCGGCCGCGGCACGGTGCAGCAGCTCGTCACCGGCCGGATGACCGTAGGTGTCGTTGTAGCGCTTGAAGTGGTCCAGGTCGGCGACCGCGACGGTGAGCGGGCCACCCGCGGCCATCAGGCCGGCGAGTTCGCGCTGCCAGGCCCGCCGGTTCGGCAGACCGGTCAGGGTGTCGGTGAAGGCCATCTGCTCCAGGCGGTGCAGCAGGCGCTCGTGCTCCAGGGCGAGCGCGGTCTCGTCGGCGAGCAGGGCGACCGCCCGCGCCCGGTGATCGCTGACCGTCTCGACCCGGCGCTTCCAGCCGACCGCCAGCACCCCCGTCGCCCTGCCGTCGACGAGAACCGGCTGCCACAGCATCGACCGGCCCTCGACGAGCTTGAGCAGGGCGGGTGACACGCGGGGGTCCTGCGCCGGGTCGGACAGGAAGATCGGCTCGCGGTCGCGGAAGACGCGGGAGGTCATCGAGCTGCCGTCGAGCGGCACCCGGGTGCCCAGCACGTCGGCGCCGGCCACCCCGGTGGCGACCAGTTCGCCGCCGTGCGGGGCCGGTTCGAGCAGCGTGACGTTGTCGGCCTCGGCCAGCTCACGGACGGCCGTGATGATCGTGCCGCGGGCGTCCTCGCCGGTGCGGATCCGCCGGGCGGCCGCGGAGACCGCGGCGAGCAGGCGGTCCGACTCGCGCACGGCGGCCTCGGCCAGCCGCCGGTCGGTGATGTCCTGCAACTGCAGCAGCGTCCACGAGCCGTCGCCGTCCCGGCTGTGGCCGACGGTGAGCCACACCCAGCGTTCGGTGCCGTCCGGGCGGGCGATGCGCTGCTCGGTCGCGCCGCCGGCCAGGTAGGGCTCGGCGCTGGCGCCGACCAGTTCGTCCTCGGCCAGGCCGGCCAGCTCGCAGAAGGCGGGGTTGACCGCGACCAGGGTGCCGCTGCCGTCGGCGATCCCGACACCGGCCGGCGAGGCGTGGAAGAGGCTGGTGAACCGTTCGGCGACGGCGGCGACCTCGTCGCGGGCGTCCCGCAGCTGGCGCTGCCGGCGGCGGACCGCCTCGTGCAGGATCGCCCCGAGCAGCGCCGCGATGACCAGCTGCATCACGTAGTGCCCGAGCTCCCCGGTGCGCAGCTCGGCCCGGCCGGCGACCGCGGCGGCCCAGCCGGCCAGACCGGTGACGGCGGCTCCGGCGGCGATGCGCCGCGACGGCACGGCCGCCCCGACGCCGACCAGGGCGAGCATCAGCAGGGTGGTGAAGTGCAGTTGCCCGGTCATCGCGACCTGGGCGACGCTGTCCAGCACCGGCAGGAAACCCAGCGCGCCGCCGGTGAGCAGGCGCAGCCCGGGACGCTCGGCGACGGGCAGCGCGGCGAAGGCGAGCACCACGGCGGTGGCGGCGGCGAGCGCGGTCATCGCGGGGCGCGCCGGGCCGGTGACGGTGACGAAGTTCGTGATCGACAACGCCACGTAGAAGGCGGCGAAGGCGCCGCGCATCCAGCGGGTGGCGCCTGCGCCGTCGTCGTACTGTCCGCCAGTGCTCAAGGTCGTCCTCCTCCCGCCGCAACGCTTGTCGGTCGGCGGGAAGTGAACCTGAGGAGATACTCGCGCTGGTTGCGACGCGTTTGTAGGGTCGGGGCATGTACCGCGACCCCCGGATCCGCGTGTCCGACGCCGACCGTGAGGCCATCGTCGCGCGGCTCAACGCGGCGACCGCCGAGGGCCGGCTCAACGTCGACGAGTTCAGCTACCGCGCGCAGCGGGCCTACGCGTCACGCACCTGGGGTGAGCTGTCCCGGCTGGTCGACGACCTGCCGCCAGCGCCGCTGGTGGTGCAGCCGGTGGCCGTGCCGCGCCGGTCGGCGCTGGCCGTCAGCCGGCTGCCGATGCTCGCGCTGATCTTCGGTGCGCTCTCCGTTCCGCTGGTCGCCTGCTTCCCGCTCGGCTCCGTCTCTGCCGTGGCCGGGATCGTGCTGGGCTCGCTCGGCCTGCGCACCAGCCAGCGCGTCACGGCCACCGCCGGGCTGGCGCTCGGTGTGCTCGGTGTGCTCCTGCAGCTCGCGGTCTGGGCGTTCATCGGCAGCGTGGGGATCGACGAACCACCGCCGCCCCCGTCGCCTGGCTGACAGTCCGGACCGGAATTTCTTCCGCTGCCCCCACCTGCCGCACGCCGCTACGGTCGCAACCGAACGTGCGGTAACCACGATGGGGGTATAGCAGAATGCGCGATTCGTGGGATTACGTGCTGGACGCGGCGCCGCCGCGGATCAGCGTCACGTGCGGCCGGCTGCCGTCCGGGGACTGGCTCGTCCGGGTGCACGGTGAACTCGAGACGTTCACCGCGCCCACCCTGCGACGTCACCTCAACACCCCGTTGAGCAGCGGCGAAGGACTCATCGACCTGGATCTCGGCGGGCTGGTCTTCTGCGACCACGCCGGGCTGCGGGCGCTGCTGGCGATCGAGGCGGAGGCGGAACCGGGACGGGTGCGGATCGTCGCCGTACATCCGTGTGTGGACCTTGTCATGCGATTGTGTGGCGTGAACGTGCTTTTCCAGCACCGCCACTCTGCATGACCCGTCACAGCCCGTCATGATGGACGGGTGGGTGCCGCGACGAGCGGACGGATCGCTGCCGAGATCGTCGAGATCGCGACCATGCACGGCAGTCTGGAGCAACGGGCGCAGGCCCTGCTGGAGCCGCTGAGCTCGCTGTTGCAGTGCGACGCGGCCTGGATCAGCCTGTTCGACTCCGATCGTCACTGCCAGCGGACGGTCGCTTTCCGGGGTTATCCGGAGCGACTTCGCCGTCATCTGAACGGCGCGCCCTTCATGGCCGAGCTGGAACTCGTCGGCATGGACCGCGCACGCTCGCCCATCCGGGTCAAGGACTGCCCGGTGCCGGTCGCCGAGCTGGAGGTCTGGGCCGAGTATCTCCAACCGGCCGGCTTCAACGAGGGTGTCTCGCTCCCGCTGGCCACCACCGACGGCCGCTACCTCGGCATGCTGGGCTCGCACACCGAGGCCGGCGTCCCGGCCAGCGACGAGACCTGCGACGAACTGGAACGGCTGGGCCCGCTGATCGCGCACGCCGTGGACGCGATGCGCACCGTCTCCGCGCTGACCTCCCTGGTCGGTGGGGCGGTCGCCGGGATCATGCTGACCCGGGCCGGGCGCGTCGAGACCCTGCCCGGCCTCCCCGGCGACCCTCTCCTCGCTCCCGGCTCGCCGGCGCTGTCGGTGGTGGCCGCCGCCCTGACCGGGCCGCGCACCCAGGTGACCTTCCTGGTGCCGCGCGACGACGTGGACGACAGCCTGGCCCGGGTCACCGCCCTCACCTGCCCGCCGCAGCCGCCCGGTCACCACCGGGCCGTGGTGCTGCTGTCGCCGCCGCCGGACCTGCACGGGCTGACCCGCCGCGAGCTGCAGGTCCTCGGCCTGCTGGTGGACGGCTGCACCAACGCCGCGATCGCCGCCGCCCTGCACATCTCCCCCCGCACGACGGTCGGTCACATCGAACACGTCATGATCAAGCTCGGCGCCGCCTCCCGCACGATCGCGGCGCTGCGCGCCGAACGGGAAGGCCTCTACATCCCGGCCGGGATCACTCTCGGGCCGGCGGGCCGGCGCTGAGGCGCATCCGGTCCCGGGCCCGCTCGATCTCGCCGGCGTGCCGCACGGCCCATTCCCCGATCGCGACGATCAGCGGCAGCAGGGACCGGCCCAGGCCGGTCAGGTCGTATTCCACCCGCCGGACGGTCAGCCGCCGGCTGATCAGCCCGTCACCCTCCAGGATCCGCAGCGTACGGGTGAGGATGCGCCGGCTCAGCCCGTGCACCGCCCGGTCGAGCTCGTTGAAGCCCCGCGGACCGTCGCTGAGCACGGCGAGGATCAGCACGCTCCACTTCTCCCCGACCCGGGTCAGGATGTCGGTCGCCGCGCAGGCCGCGCGATCGTCCAGGGTCACGGGGAGCGGGATCACCGGTGACATCGATGTGCCTTCTTTCGGGCGGTACCGGGCGACAACCACGATGAAAGCATGCACACCACAGTGATCGCCGGAGGTACCCGCGGCATCGGCGGCGCCCTCGCCGAACGGCTCCGGCGCGACGGCGGCCGGGTGATCGCGCTCGGCAGCGCCGACGCCGACCTGTCCTCGGTCCGGCAGACCCTCGACCTGACCACCCGGCTGCCCGACCGCGTCGACGCGCTGGTCCTGTCGGCCGGCCGGTTCGGTCACCGGCGGGTGGTGACCGAGGAGGGCCTCGAGCAGACCTTCGCGATCTCCGTGCTGGCCCGTTACCTGCTCACCGAACGGCTCCGGCCCGCCCTGGAACGCAGCCCGGCGCCGGTCGTGCTCAACCTGTGCGGGACCGGAGGCATCCGGGGCGGCCGGATCCACTGGGACGATCTGCAACTCGCCCGCCGTTACCGGATGTTCACCGCGATCCTGCAGGGCGCCCGCGCGAACGATCTGCTCGGCGCCGGTTTCGCGGCCCGCCATCCGGACAGCCGGATCCGGTACGTGCTCTACAACCCGCTGTTCGTCGACAGCGGCATGCACCGGCACCTGCGGCAGCCCGCCCGTACGCTGGTCGGCACGCTGGCCCGGCTCTTCGCCGCCGCACCCGCCGACGCCGCCGCCCCGCTCGCGGACCTGCTCGCCCGGCCGCCCGCCGCGCCGCTGACCGCCCTGCGCCGCGGCGTGCCGGTGCCGCTGACCGGCCCGGCGTTCGACCCGGACGCGGCCGCCCGCCTCTACCGGGTCCTGGCCGGGCTGACGGCCGGCGCCGAGGCCGGGTCAGCCGGCGAAGCGTGAGCTGCGCGCCATGCCGCGGTACGCGGCCAGGGCGGACGAGTCGGTGTCGAACCGGAAGTTGTGGTCGCTGTCGTGCTGGACGTCGGTGTCGAACCAGACGACCGCGCCGACCGCCGACGTCTTGTTCACCCAGGCGCCCAGCTGCTTGATCCAGGCGGCCTTGCCCTTCACCGCGGCCGTCTCGGTCAGGATGATCGGCTTGCGCCCGCCGTAGATCTTGGTGATCGGGTTGAACAGGGTGGCCGGCGACTCGCCGTAGAAGTTGTAGCCGGAGATGCCGACCCAGTCCACATAGTCGTCACCCGGGTAGTACTTCTGCACCTTGTTGGCGGAGCTGTTGGGCGAGGAGTTCCAGTTCGGGCTCCACACCCAGGCAATGTTGTCGGCGCCCACCTCGCCGAAGATGCGGTGGATCCGCCGGTACGCCTTCACGTAGTTGGCCGGGCCGCCGTTCTTCGGGCCGCTCCACTCGAACCAGTCGCCGTTCATCTCCCAGCCCCACCGCAGCAGGATGGGCCGTTTCATCGCCTTGAGCTTGCGGGCGACCGAGCGGATGTTGGCGTCGGACGAGCCGTTGTTGATGCCGCCCAGCGGGGCGCCGTGCCAGGAGGCCAGCAGCACGCTCTTCTTGCTGACGTCCGGCTCGGAGGTGGGGATGTATCCCTGCCAGGGGTAGAACCGGTGCACGATCCGCTGCTCACGGTCGAGCTGGCCGCGGCGCAGCGACAGGCTCTGCGACAGCGATTTGCCGCCCAGCGCCAGGTAGGAGCCGAGCATCGCCTTGCCGGGCGTGAACGGGACCGGGCCGCCGCGGCCGTCGGACCGGGCGACCGCCTGGGTCGTGGACTCCTCGGCGGCCTCCGACGCCTCCGCGGACGGCGAGGCGGTCGCCGACGTTGCGGCTTTCGCGGACGGCGAGGTGGGCGGCTGCGGCGGAACCGCTGACGTGGCGGCCGCGGCGGACGCGCCGCCGAGGGTGAGCGACGGCGCCGGCGACGGTACCGAGACCGGTGCCGCCGCGGGGCTCTGGGTGCCGGCGGCCGTGCCACAGCCGGCGGCCGGAAGGGTCAGGGCCAGCGCCGTCAGCACGTGCCGACGTGACAGCCTGCGGCCGTTGTCCGGCTCGGAAACCACACTTTCTCCCGTCGAGCGGCCTGCGAGGTCGGCCTCATCATGCCCCACGACTGGGGTGCCCGCCTCCCCCGGACGGGCCGGGCGGCCATTTCGATGATCTACAGCACACACCGAATGCGACAACATCCCCCGGCGGTTCCGAAATCCGGCATTTGCCAATATCCGGACCTCATCCGATCATCCGAAAAAACTGCCGGAACAGCGGCCGGGAAACCGAATACCGGGCGGCCCCGGAAACCGGGGCGTAGGTTCTGTCACCGAGCCGGAAAAGTCCGGAAAGAGCATTTGAAAACGTCAGACGGGGGTTTGTCATCATGCAGGTTCGCAAGCTGAGCGCCACGGTCGGAACCGTCCTCTTCCTCGCCGTCGCGGGCCTGGCCCCGGCCGCCTCACCGGCCGCGGCGGCACCGGCCGGCGACGCGGTGGTCGCGGGCGCCACAGACTTCGGCGACTTCAGGAAAGGCTATCGGGACGGCTTCCGGGACGGCTGGGAGACGGCCCGCGACGATTGCGAGAAAATGCAGCAGTTCGCGTTCAAGCTCAACGACGACGAGAGCGACTACATGCGCGGATACAACAAGGGATTCGACAAGGGATTCGACAAGGGATTCTGGGAATACTGCGACTGACACGACAGCGTGTGGATTTCAGGCGCGCGGCGCACCTGAAATCCACACACCCGCCGGTCAGTCTCCGTACAGCTGGTCGATCTCGGTGGCGTAGCGGTCCTGGATGATCCGCCGGCGCAGCTTCAGCGTCGGGGTCAGCTCGCCGCTCTCCGGCGTCCAGCCGGACGGCAGGATCCGGAAGGTCTTCACCTGCTCCGGCCGGGACAGCTTGCCGTTGGCCGCCTCCACCGCCGCGGTGATCTCCGCGATCAGCGCCGGGTCGGCGGCCAGCTCGGCGAGCGTGGTGCCGGCGAGCCCCCGCTTCGCGGCCCACACCGGCGCCATCTCCTCGTCGAGGGCGATCAGCGCGGTCACGTACGGCCGGCGGTCGCCGATCGCCACGGCCTGGGCGATCAGCGGGTGCGCCCGCAGCAGGTTCTCGATCTGCGCCGGGGAGATGTTCTTCCCGCTCGAGTTGATGATCAGCTCTTTCTTGCGGTCGGTGATGGTGAGGTAGCCGTCGTCGTCGAGCGTCCCCACGTCACCGGTGGCGAGCCACCCGTCGGCGTCGGTCACCGGGTCGACGCCGCCGTCCGCCCGCAGGTAACCGGAGCAGACGAGCGGGCCGCGTACCAGGATCTCGCCGTCCTCGGCGAGCTTGAGCTCCATGCCCGCGTTGACCCGGCCGACCGTGCCGGTCCGGAAGTGCGTCGGCGTGTTGATCGTGGCGGTGCCGGTGGTCTCGGTCATGCCCCACACCTCGAGCACGTCGACGCCGAGACCGGCCAGGTAGAGCAGCACCTCCACCGGGATCGGCGCGGCGCCGCTGCCGGCGTGGAGCATGTTGTCCAGGCCGAGCCGGGCCCGCAGCGGGCGCAGCACCTTCTCGTCGAGCACGGCCAGCTTGGCGGCGAGCTCCGGCGGCACCGGCTGCTCCGCGCCGCGCAGCTGGTAGGCCTCCAGCGCGACCTCCCGGGCGGCATCGACGGCGGCGCGCACCTGGGGTTCGGCGGCGGCCAGCTGCCCCTGCACCCCGGCGACCATCTTCTCCCAGATCCGCGGCACCCCGAAGAACGAGACCGGCCGGACCCGGACCAGCCCGGCGAGCAGCTGCGCCGGGTCCGGGCAGATGGTGACGTGCCCGGCCCGGTAGATCGGGTTGTAGACGCCGAGGATGCGCTCGGCGATGTGCGCGAGCGGCAGATATGCCAGCGACGCGGCGTGGTCCGGCACCTCGACGGTGGCCTCCAGCACCACCGACTGGTAGATCACGTTGGCGTGGCTGAGCACCACGCCCTTCGGGTCGCCGGTGGTGCCGGAGGTGTAGAGCAGCGTGACCGGCTGCTCCGGGCGCACCTCACGCCACGTCTTCTCGAAGGCCGCCGGATCGGCCCGGTACGCGGCCTCGCCCCGGGCGGCGACCTCACGCAGGTTCAGCGGGCCGTCGCCGTCGACCACCACCACGTGGCGCACCTGCGGCAGCTCGGCGAGGATCGGTTTCCAGCGCTCCAGCTCCTTCTCGCCCTCCAGCACGATGATCTCGGCGGCGCTGTGCCGGGCCAGATAGGCGAGCTGGCTGGTAGAGAGGGTGGCGTAGACGGTGGAGGGCACCGCGCCGAGGTGCGCGGCGGCGAGGTCGATCAGCCAGTGCTCGGGCCGGCTGGACATCTGGATCAGCATCCGGTCACCGGAGCGCAGCCCGAGATCGGCCAGTCCGCGGGACAGGACGGCGACCTCGTCGCGCAGCTCGCGCCAGGTGCGCGTGCGCTCCTGTCCGAGAACGCTCAGGGCCGGCAGGTCGGGGAACTCGGTGGCGTTGCGGTGCAGCAGGGCGGGAACGGTCAGGCCGCGGACGGTGTCGGCGCACCGCTGGGCGAGGTCGGCATCCATGGCGTGTTGCCTCCTTCGAGGCTTTGTGACGCTCGGCACATCATCCAACGCCGCGACTGTAAACGCCGATTAACTTCCTTGGGAAGGGGGAGCGCGGGACAGGTCCGCGATAATGCGAATCTTGGCTAACTTCAGGCGGTCAGGACGGTGCGCATGAGGCGCACCAGATGACCGTCCATCCCGGTCCGCCGGTCGAAGTGGACCCACCGGCTCAGATCGGCGACCACGTTCAGCGCCGCGTGCACGAGCACCCGCGCCTCCGCGGCCGGCACCTCCGGGCGCAGCCGGCCCAGCAGGCCCACCCACTCCTCGACGTGCAGCCGCTGCAGCTTGCGCAGCTCGTGCCGGTCGGCGTCGGGCAGGTTGTTGTTCTCCGCCAGGTAGACCGAGACCAGCGCGCTGCGCTCGAAGGTCAGCTCCACGTAGGACTCGGTCATCCGGCGCAGCGCGTCCTCGTCGTCGGCCGCACCGGAGAGGGCGACCGCGGTGGTCTCGGCGACCCGCTCCGAGGCGCGGTAGAAGGCGGCAGCCAGGATGTCCGCCTTGCCGGGGAAGTAGCGGTAGACACTGGACGCGTTGATTCCCGCGGCCCGGCCGATCTCCTCGACACCGACCGCGTGGTAGCCGTACCGATGGAAGAGCTTGACCGCCTCGGCCAGCAGGATCTCGCGGCGCGCGCCCACCCGCGTGCCGGGTGTCTCGTCCGGCAGCGGCGCCACCGGCGCCGGCGTGGGCGGCTCGTCGTGCAGCACCGCGGTCGCGACCCGGTGCAGGGCCGCTTCCGCGCGGCCCTTGGCGATCGCCGCCCGGTGCGTGCCGAGGCTGCCGAAGACGCTGAGCGCGGCCCGGACCAGCGCGTCCGCGCCCGGCTCGGTGAGGTCCGGGCGGGCGGTCAGCAGCGGCCCGGCCAGCCGGCGCACGAACTCGGTGAGACCGGCCCGGAACTCGTCGCGGTGCTCGCCGGTCAGGTATCGCCACTCCCACTGGTAGAGCCCGGCCACCCGCCGGCCCTCGACGCCCAGCCGGGCCAGCACGCCGAGCAGCTCGTCCAGCTCGGTGATCCCGTCGGTGGCGGTCAGCACGGTGCCGGCCAGCTGGCGGGTGGCGTGCACGAGCATCGCGTACTTGTTCGGGAAGTGCCGGTAGATCGCGGGGCCGCTGATCCCGACCACGGTGGCGATCTCGTCGATGCTCACCCCGTGGTAGCCGCGCTCGCAGAACAGCTCGGCGGCGGCCAGCGCGAGCTGCGCCTTACGGTCCTTCGGCCGTTTCCGGACCTCCGCTGCGGTTTGCACGGGCACAGCCTAGCCGCGAGTCGCCGCCTTGACACCTAGCGGAAACATCAGCAAAAGTTAGCCGCAATTCGCATCCTAGGGAGTTGGCGATGACTACCGAGGCCTACATCTACGACGCCGTGCGCACCCCGCGCGGGCGCGGCAAGAAAACCGGTTCGCTGCACGGGGTGAAGCCCATCTCGCTGGTCGTCGGCCTCGTCGACGAGCTGCGGCGCCGCTTCCCCACCGTGGACCCGGCCGACATCGAGGACGTCGTGCTCGGCGTCGTCTCCCCACTCGGCGACCAGGGCTCGGACATCGCCAAGACCGCCGCGATCGCCGCCGGCCTGCCTTACACGACGGCCGGCGTGCAGCTCAACCGGTTCTGCGGCTCCGGCCTGGAGGCGGTCAACGTGGCCGCGCAGAAGATCCGCTCCGGCTGGGAGGACCTGGTCCTGGCCGGCGGCGTGGAGTCGATGTCGCGGGTGCCGATGGGCTCCGACGGCGGCGCCTGGGCGCTCGACCCGGAGACCAGCCTGAAGACCGACTTCATCCCGCAGGGCATCAGCGCCGACCTGATCGCCACCATGGACGGGTACTCCCGCACCGACGTCGACACGTTCGCCCTCGGCTCCCAGCAGAAGGCGGCCAAGGCCTGGCAGAACGGGTACTTCGAGCGGTCGGTGGTGCCGGTCCGCGACCGCAACGGCCTGCTGATCCTCGACCGTGACGAGCACATCCGCGCGGACTCGACGCTGGAGGGCCTCGGCAACCTGCCCGCCTCGTTCGCCGTCATCGGCGACCAGGGCGGTTTCGACGCGGTGGCGCTGCAGAAGTACCACTGGGTCGAGAAGATCAACCACGTGCACTCGGCCGGCAACTCCTCCGGCATCGTCGACGGCGCCGCCCTCGTCATGATCGGCTCGGAGGCCGCCGGGCAGCGCGCCGGCATCACCCCGCGCGCCCGGATCGTCGCGGCCGCGCTCAGCGGCGCCGACCCGACGATCATGCTGACCGGGCCCGCCCCGGCCGCCCGCAAGGCCCTGGACAAGGCCGGCCTGACCGTCGACGACCTCGACCTCGTCGAGATCAACGAGGCGTTCGCCGCGGTGGTCCTGCACTTCATCGACGACATGAAACTCGACCCGGAGATCGTCAACGTCAACGGCGGCGCGATCGCGATGGGTCACCCGCTCGGCGCCACCGGCGCCATGATCCTCGGCACCCTCGTCGACGAGCTGGAGCGGCGCGGCGGGCGGTACGGCCTGGCCACGCTCTGCATCGGCGGCGGCATGGGCATCGCCACCATCGTCGAACGGCTCTGAGGAGATCTTGAAGATGACTGAGACCATCCGCTGGAACCGCGAGGACGACGGCGTCGTCGTGCTCACCCTCGACGACCCGAACCACGGCGCCAACACCATGAACAGCGACTACGTGCGCAGCATGGAGGCGATCGTCACCCGGCTGGAGGCCGAGCGCGAGCAGATCACCGGCGTGATCATCACGTCGGCGAAGAAGTCCTGGTTCGCCGGCGGCAACCTCGAGGACCTGCGCTCGGTCGGCCCGGGCCAGGGCGCCGACGCGTTCGCCCTGTCCAACCACGTGAAGGCGCAGCTGCGCCGGCTGGAGAAGCTGGGCCGGCCGGTGGTGGCCGCGCTCAACGGCTCGGCGCTCGGCGGCGGCCTGGAGCTGGCGCTCGCCTGCCACCGCCGGATCGCGCTGAACAACCCGCGGCTGGAGGTGGGCTGCCCCGAGGTCAGCCTCGGCCTGCTGCCCGCCGGTGGCGGCGTGGTCCGCACGGTCCGGCTCCTCGGCCTGTTCACCGCCCTCACCCAGGTGCTGCTCAAGGGCACCCGGCACCGGCTCGCCGCGGCCAAGGAGATCGGCCTGATCGACGAGGTCGTCGACAGCCCCGAGGAGCTGATCAGCGCCGCCCGGGCGTGGATCGCCGCGAACCCGAACGCCGTGCAGCCGTGGGACGTGAAGGGCTACAAGATCCCCGGTGGCAGCCCGTCGTCCCCGGCGCTCGCCGCGCAGCTGCCGGCCTTCCCGGCCAACCTGCGCAAGCAGCTCAAGGGCGCGCCCTACCCGGCGCCGCGCAACATCCTGGCCGCCGCGGTCGAGGGCGCCCAGGTGGACGTGGACACCGCGTTCATCATCGAGAGCCGCTACTTCGTCGAGCTGGTCACCGGCCCGGTCGCCAAGAACATGATCTCGGCGTTCTTCTTCGACCTGAACGCGGTCAACAACCGCGAGATCGGCGACGTGCCGCCGGTCACCAAGGTCGCGGTGCTCGGCGCGGGCATGATGGGCGCGGCGATCGCGTACGTCTGCGCCCGCTCCGGCCTGGAGGTGGTGCTGCGCGACATGTCCCTGGAGGCGGCGCAGCGCGGCAAGGCGTACTCGGAGAAGCTCGTCGCCCGCGGCAAGGGCGGCCCGGACCTGCTGGACCGGATCACCCCGACCGCCGAGGTCGCCGACCTGGCCGGCGCGGACGTGGTGATCGAGGCGGTCTTCGAGGACCCGGCCCTCAAGCACAAGGTCTTCGCCGAGATCGAGGGTGTGGTGGCGCCCGACGCGTTGCTCTGCTCCAACACCTCGACGCTGCCGATCACCATGCTCGCCGAGGGGGTACGCCGCCAGACCGACTTCATCGGCCTGCACTTCTTCTCGCCGGTCGACAAGATGCCGCTGGTCGAGGTGATCAAGGGTGAGAAGACCAGCGACCTGACCGTCCGCCGGGCGCTCGACGTGGTCCGCCGGCTGCGCAAGACGCCGATCGTGGTCAACGACAGCCGCGGCTTCTTCACCAGCCGGGTCATCGGCACGTTCACCAACGAGGGCATCGCGATGCTCGCCGAGGGTGTCCCGCCGGCCAGCATCGAGCAGGCCAGCAGCCAGGCCGGGTACCCGGCGCCGGTGCTGCAGCTGATGGACGAGCTCACCCTCACCCTGCCCCGCAAGATCCGCAAGGAGTACCAGGCCGCCGCGCAGGCCGCCGGCCTGGACTGGGAGTCGCACCCGGCCGACACGGTGATCGACCGCATGATCGACGAGTTCGGGCGGCCCGGCCGCTCCGGCGGGGCCGGCTTCTACGAGTACACCGACGGCAAGCGCACCGGGCTCTGGCCGGGTCTGTCCACTTTCGGCAAGCCCGAGGGGCGCGACATCCCGTTCGAGGATCTCAAGGAGCGGATGCTGTTCATCGAGGCGATCGAGACGGTCAAGTGCCTCGACGAGGGCGTGCTGACCTCGGTCCCGGAGGCCAACATCGGCTCGATCCTCGGCATCGGCTACCCCGGCTGGACCGGCGGCGTGCTGCAGTACATCAACCAGTACGAAGGCGGCCTGCCCGGCTTCGTCGCCCGCGCCCGCCAGCTGGCCGAACGGTACGGCGACCGGTTCACCCCGCCGCCGCTGCTGATCGCGAAGGCCGAGGCCGGCGAGGTGTTCGCCTGACCGACACCGACCGGTCGCTGTGATCGGCAACCGCCGTACTACGGTAGTTGATCATGTGCGAGCACGAGTTACCCAACGGCCGGGCGGATCACCGCCCGGCCGTTCAGGCTCTTCTGCGACATCTCGCCGACGCGGGTTTCGACGGCGCCCCGGCACCGGACGGCACGCTTCCCGGTGAGCCTCTCGGCAAACAGCGGCCCTGGCCCGGCTGGGTGCACGACGACGAGACGCTCTGGCAGGTCGCCCAGTGGCTGCGCGAGTACCACGCGGCCGTCGCCGACTTCGTACCGCCGGCCGGCGCCACCTGGCGCAAGGGCGGCACCTGGGAACCGGGCCTGATCATCGGCCACAACGACGCCACCCCGGGCAAGGTGGCCGTCGCCGGCGGGCGGGTCGCCGGCTTCTCCGGCTGGGAGTTCGCCGGCCCGGTCACCGCCGAGGCCGACCTCGCCTTCGCCGCCTTCGCCTGGGTGCCGCTGACCGCCCGGCAGGTCGCCGAGGCCGACGGCTTCACCGCCTTCGCCGACCGGCCCCGCCGCCTGCGCCTGTTCCTCGACGCCTACGGCTGGCGCGGCACACTGCGCCAGATCGTGCGCGAGGTCCGCGACCGGATCAGCGCGTCCATCCACGACATCCGGCGGCTCGCCGCGGACGGGGACGCCGACTGCCGGGAGATGCTCGACGCCGGTCACGACCGGGAACTGGCGGCCGCCGTGCGGGAACTCGCTCAATTTCCCCGCTGAGCAGGACGGCAAGGTTCCAGCAAGAAAGCTCAAAGAATCCAGCAAGCGTCCTCCCGCACGCTCGCCGAAAGGCATCGAGCAACGGAGGACCCCATGAACCAGATCGCCGGCCTCGGCACCGTCCTCGGCGTCTGGGCCCACCCCGACGACGAGGCGTATCTCTCCGGCGGGCTGATGGCCCTGGCCCGCGACGCCGGCTCGCGGGTGGTGTGCGTGACCGCCACCCACGGCGAGCGCGGCACCACCGACCCGGAGCGCTGGCCGGCCGACCGGCTCGCCGAGCAGCGCGCCGTCGAGCTGCGGGACTGCCTCGACGTGCTCGGCGTCACCGAACACCACTGGCTCGGTTACCGCGACGGCGAGTGCGACCGGGTGCCGCCCGGCGAGGCGGTCGCCCGGATCGCCGAGCTGATCGACGCGGTCCGGCCGGACACCGTCGTCACCTTCGGCCCGGACGGGCAGACCGGCCACCCGGACCACCAGGCCGTCGGCCGCTGGACCGCGGCCGCCGTCGACCGGGCCGCGCCGGCGCGCACCCGCCTGCTGCAGTCCGCGATCACCGGCGACTGGGCGCGCCAGTGGCGCATCGTCAACGACCGCTTCGACGTCTTCGTGCCGGGATATCCGGTCGTCCGGCGCGAGTCCGAGCTGGCCCTGCACCTCACCCTCGATCCGGTCACGCTGTCCCGCAAGGTCAAGGCGCTGGCCGCGCAGGCCAGCCAGACCGCCGGGCTGATCGCGACGATGGGCGCGGACCAGTACGCCGCCTGGGTCGCCGACGAGGCGTTCGTCGCCGCCGAGCCGGCCCCGCTGATCTGCGAGCGCTGCTGGTGGGATCACGAGAACGCCCGGTGGCGCTGCGCCGGGACGCCGGCGGCCAGCCTCCGGTAGTAGGGACTCGTCCGCAGCAGCTCCTCGTGCGTGCCCTCGGCCGCCACCACCCCGCCGTCGAGCACCAGCACCCGGTCGGCCGAGCGCACCGTGGAGAACCGGTGCGCGATCACCACCAGCGCGCACACCTGGGCCACCTCCCGCAGCGCGGCCGCCAGGGCCTGTTCGCCGTCCGGGTCGAGGTGGGCGGTCGGCTCGTCGAGCAGGATCAGCTCGGGCCGGGACAGCAGGCAGCGGGCGATCGCCACCCGCTGCCGCTGCCCGCCGGAGAGCCGGCTGCCGCGCTCGCCGACCGGGGTGTCGAGGCCGCGCGGCAGCGCCGCCACCACCGGGGTCAGGCCGGTCATCGCCAGCACCCGGGCCAGGTCGTCGTCGCCGGCCGGGCCCGCGCCGTAGAGCAGGTTGTCGCGCAGCGTGCCGGCCAGCAGCGGGCAGTCCTGCTCGACCAGGCCGACGAGGGCGCGATGCCGGGCATAGGGCAGCAGCCGCCCGCGCACCAGCACCACCCCCCGGTCCGGCTCGTAGAACCGCTCGGCCAGCGCGAAGATCGTCGACTTGCCGGTGCCGGACGGCCCGACCAGCGCGACCTGCCCGCGCGACGGCACCGCGAAGCTGATGCCGCGCAGCACCGGCCGCGCCCGGTCGTAGCCGAACCACACGTCCCGGAACTCCAGCACCGGCGGCTCCGGGCGGCCCACCGGCACCACCGCCACCGGCCGGTCCCGCTCCACCGGCAGGGCGAGCACCTCGTTGATCCGGTGCAGCGCCCCGGAGCCCTGCTGCACCGCGCTGACCGCCTGGAAGATCTCGTAGATCGGCGCCGCCAGATAGGTCATCGCCAGGGTGAAGGCGACCAGCCGGCCGAGCGTCGTCTCCCCGGCCGCCACCCGGGTCGCCCCGACCAGCAGCACCACCAGGAACGCCCCGCTGACCGCCAGGTCGTTGGTCGGCCCGCTCAACGCGACCAGCCCGGCCATCCGCAGGTTCTCCCGGTAGGCGCGGCCGGCCGAGCTGTGCAATCGGGCCGCCTCCACCGGCTCGGCCCGGCACGCCCGCACGGTCCGGATCCCGCCGAGCACCCGTTCCAGATCGGCCAGCAGGGTGCCCTCCGCGGTCTGCGCGCTGCGCGACGCCACCCGCAGCCGGCGCACCACCGCCAGCAGACTGCCCACCGCCACCGCGAACAGCACCGCCACCAGGCACAGCAGCCAGCGGTCCAGCCAGCCCAGCAGCAGCACCACCGCCACCAGGCCGACCACTCCGGCGACCCCGGTGCCCAGGCTCTGCGCGACCAGGGTCTTGACGATCGTGGTGTCCCCGCAGGCCCGGGCGATCACGTCGCCGGTGCGGACCCGGTCGAGCGCCGACAGCCGTACCCTCAGCAGGTGCCCGGTAACGGCGTGCCGCAGGTCGCGGGTCATGGTCTCGCCGGTGTGCGCCTGCACGTATCGGGCCAGCGCGAGCGCGGCGGCCTGCGCGATGAACAGCCCGGCCAGCGCCGCGAACACCGGCCACGGCACGTGCCCACCGGCCGCCGCGTCCACCGCCTTGCCCGCCATCAGCGGCTGCGCCAGCGCCAGCGCCGAACCGAGCAGGCTCAGCCCCGCCGCCGCGCCGATCCAGCGCCGGTAGCCGCGGGTCAGCCTGAGCAGATCCCGCCAGCGGGCCCGATCGGACAAATGCCCCTCCTCAGCCGGCGATGCCGCCGACGCTAACCAGCGCCGATCACGGGGGGCAATCGGTCCCTCACCCACCATCACCGCCGGCTCACGGCAAATTCACCCCCTCTCGGTACGGCCTACGAGTCCCGCCCCACTACCCATGCCCGTGGCCACGGCGCGGCCTGGGCACGGAGTCCCGGCCGCCGGCGCGGGCGCCGGGCGTAAGCGCCGGGTCACCATCGCGGGGTGCCGGGCGAGACCGGGTCACGGCCGCCGATGCGGATGCCGGGTCGCGCGGCCACGGTCAGGGGGGACGCCCCGCCCACCCGAGGTGACATCATCCGAGGCATGACCCTGCTGGCCGCGCTGCACGACGACACGGACCGCGCCGGCGCCGTCGTCACCCCCGACGGCGCCCTGTCCCGCCACGACCTGCTCGGCCGGGCCGCCGGCGTCGCCGAGCGGATCGCCGGCGCCCCGATCGTCGCCGTCCACGCCACCCCCACCACGGCCACGGTCGTCGCGATCACCGGCGCCCTGCTCGCCGGGGTGCCCGTCGTGCCGGTTCCCCCGGACGCCGGTGAGCTGGAGCGCGGCCACCTGCTGCGCGACTCCGGCGCCGCCCTGCTGCTCTCCGACGACCCGGCCGCGGCGGGTGGCTCCGGCGTACCGGTCATGTCCGTCGCCGACGTGCGACCCGGCAGCGTCCCGCCCGAGCCGGATGCGAAGCAGCCGGCTCTCGTCCTCTACACCAGCGGCACCACCGGCCTGCCCAAGGGCGTGGTGATCTCCCGCGCCGCGATCGCCGCCGACCTGGACGCGCTGGCCGGCATCTGGCAGTGGACCGCCGGCGACACCCTGGTGCACGGCCTGCCCCTCTACCACGTGCACGGGCTCGTCCTCGGCCTGCTCGGCCCGCTGCGGCACGGCTCCCCGCTGATCCATACCGGACGGCCCACCCCGCAGGCGTACGCGGAGGCCGCCGGCACCCTGTATTTCGGCGTGCCCACCGTCTGGTCCCGGATCGCCGCCGCCCCCGACGCGGCCCGTGCCCTGGCCGGCGCCCGCCTGCTCGTCTCGGGCAGCGCCCCGCTGCCCGCCCCGGTCTTCGACCGGCTGCACACCCTCACCGGCCAGGCCCCGGTCGAGCGGTACGGCATGACCGAGACCCTGATCACCATCAGCGCCCGCGCCGCCGGCGACCGCCGCCCCGGCCAGGTCGGGCTGCCGCTGCCCGGCGTCGGCACCCGCCTGGTCGACGAGGCCGGCGCGGTGCTGCCGCACGACGGCGTCACCATCGGCCACCTGCAGGTGAACGGCCCGACCCTGCTCGACGGCTACCTGCGCGGCGGCGCCGTCGCCCCGCCGGAGCTGGTCGACGGCTGGTTCCCGACCGGTGACGTCGCCACCGTCGGCCCGGACGGCTGGCACCGCATCGTCGGCCGAGCCTCCACCGACCTGATCAAGACCGGTGGCTACCGGGTCGGGGCCGGCGAGGTCGAGGACACCCTGCTGCTGCACCCCGCGGTCCGCGAGGCGGCCGTGGTCGGTGTCCCGCACGCCGACCTCGGCGAGCAGATCACCGCGTTCGTGGTGGCCGGCCCGGTCACCCCGGAGGAGCTGATCACGTTCGTCGCCGAGCGGCTCGCCGCCCACAAGCGGCCGCGCGTCGTGCACCTGGTCGACGGGCTGCCCCGCAACGCCATGGGCAAGGTGCAGAAGAAGCTGCTGACCGCCGGCTGAACTCTCAGCCGGTACCGGTCGCTGCCGATCAGGCCGGGCATGATGAGACCCTCGTCGCGTCCGGCCTCCGCGGCCACCCAGGTGCTCATCATGTCGGTGGGGTGGTTCCTGGCCGGCGCCGTGCTCGGGATCTTCGCCCGCCGGCTCGGCTCGCCGCTGTGGCTGCTCTGGCCGTCCACCATCGGCGCGGCCGCCACCGCCTCGCTGGCCTGCGCGGTCGCCGCGCACAGCGGGGAGGGCCCGGCCCGCGCCTTCTGGCGGCGGCTCGCCGTCACCTCGGCGCTGCTGACCGCGGCCACCGTCGGGCAGGCTTTCGACAGCATCAGCACGGGCCACCCGGACGCGATGAGCCCGTTCACCGCCGTCCTCTACCTGTGCGCGGTCGCCGTCGGCGTGCTGGCCCTGATCCAGTTGCCCCGGCCGCGCCGCACCTGGCGCGCCACCGTGGCGATGTGCCTGGACATCGCGGTCGTCGCGGTCGCCGCGTCGATCATCATCAGCCACTTCCTGGTGGCCACCCGGAGCCCGTCCGGCAGCGGCAGCCTGGAGATCACCATGCTGGTCGTGGTGCTCGCCGCCGCCAGCTGCGCCGTGGTCGCGGTGATCAAAGTGGGTGTCACCCGCAGCGGCGCGGTCAACCGGCGGGCGCTCTGGGCGCTGGCGCCGATCGGCCTGCTCGGGCCGCTCTCCTGGGCGGTGGCGCCGCTGCTGGACAGCCGGATGTTCCTGAACCTGACCGTGGTCACCCTGCCCACCGCGGGTCTGCTGATCACCGCCGCCGCCCGGTTGCAGGTGCGGGCCGGTCTCGAACCGGCCGGCCCGGCGCCCGAGCAGACCCAACGGCAGGCCGGCCACCTGGGCATCTGGCGGCAGGTCAGCCCGGTGCCGTACGCGGCCGTCGCGGTCACCGCGATTCTGCTGATCTCCGTCACCCTCCGGGTCGGCCACCTGCCGCCCGGCCTGGCCGGCGGTTCGGTGGTGCTGACCCTGCTCGTGCTGGTCCGCCAGCTCGCCGCGCTGTCGGACAACAACGCCCTGCTGGACCGCCTGGACGCGCAGGCGCACCACGACGACCTGACCGGCCTGCCGAACCGGCGGCTGTTCACCGCCGGCCTGGCCCGTCGCGGCGGCGCCACCACGGTCGCGGTCTGCGACCTGGACGGGTTCGCCGCCCTCAACGACCGGCTCGGTGACGAGACCGGCGACGCCCTGCTGCGCGCCGCCGCCGAACGGGTGGCCGCCGTGGCCGGCCCGGACGCGGTCGCCGCCCGCCTGCTCGGCGACGAGTTCGGCGTGCTGCTGCCGGGCGAGCGCGCCGGGGTCGCCGAGGCGCTGCTGGCCGCGTTCCGTACCCCGCTGCGGGTGGACGGCCACGACCTGCTGGTGACGGTGACCGTCGGGGTGGCCACCGGCGACGGCGACGCGGTGCCCGATCTGCTGCGCCGCGCCGAGCTGGCGCTGCAGGCCGCCAAGCTGACCGGCACGAACCGGCAGCGCGAGCACTCCCCCGAACTGGACGCCACCGCCCAGCACCACGCCGAGCTCGCCGCGGCGCTGCGGCGCGGCCTGGAGCGTGGCGAGTTCCGGCTGCTCTACCAGCCCATCGTCGAGCTGCCCAGCGGGGCGATCACCGGCGTCGAGGCACTGGTGCGCTGGCACCCGGTGGACGGCCCGGTGGTGTCACCGGCCGAGTTCATCCCGGTCGCCGAGCACAGCGGACTGATCATCGACCTGGGCGCGTGGATCATCGACACCGCGTGCGCCGACGCGGCCGCCTGGCAGCGCCGGCACGGCGCGAACAGCCCCCGGGTCAACGTGAACGTCTCGGCCCGCCAGCTGCTCGACCCGGACCTGCCCGGTCTGGTCGCCGACGCCCTGCACCGGCACGAGCTGGCCCCGGACCGGATCACCATCGAGATCACCGAGACCGCGGTCTTCGCCGGCGGTGCGGCCCTGAGCACGGTCCGCGAGCTGCGCGACCTCGGCGTCGGCGTGGCCCTGGACGACTTCGGCACCGGGCACAGCTCGCTGACCCTGCTGCGGACCTGCCCGGTCACCACCCTGAAGGTCGACAAGTCGTTCATCGACGACCTGAACGGCACCGCCGAGCAGGAGGCCATCGCCACCTCGCTGAGCACGATCGCCAGCACCCTCGGGCTGCGCGCGGTCGCCGAGGGCGTGGAGACCCTGGACCAGGCCACCCGGCTGCACGACCTCGGCTACCGCTACGCCCAGGGCTACTACTTCGCCCGCCCGGCCCCGGCCGAGCAGATCGACGCGGTGCTCGCCGCCCCGGTCCCGGTCCGCTGACCGGTCAGGCCTCCGGCTCGTCCTCCGGCTCGGCCACCCAGGCGGAGAAGACCGGCACCCCCTGCCAGGGCCCGGGCTGATCGGTCACCGCGACCACCGCGTACGGATGGGCGAACCGCAACTCGGCGAACCGCACCGCCCGCTCGGCCGGCATCGAGGTGAGCGTGGCGAAGCCGGTGACCGCGGCGGCCTCGAAGCCGTACCGGCCGAACCGGGCCATCGCCGCCTGCTTGGCCTCGAACTCCGGGTCGATGCCGAGCAGCTGCCCCAGCACCCCGGCGGCGGCGGAGAAGCCGAGCTGCGGCGCCGCCAGGTTGTGGCTGCTCGTCGCCGACCAGCACGGCAGCACCGCGCTGACCTGCTCGGCGGAGTGCATGGCGGCCCGCTCCTCCCGGATCGTCCAGAGCGGACCCTCGCCGAGTGGCAGGTCGAACAGCGACGTGCGGGTGGCCGCCCCGACGTCCGGCCCGATCTCGTAGGCGGCGGCGATCACCCGGTCCGGCGGCACGTCCGGGGCCGCCGCCACCGACACCACCCGCACCGCCGCCCCCGACTCGTCGTCGGTGGCCGGCGCGACGTGCACGATCACCTCGCCGGCGTGCCGCGACTGCGCCACGAAGGCGGTGTGCCCGGCCGGCGGCGTGCGCAGCACCTGCCGCAGCTGTCCGGCCCAGGCGCCGCCCAGGGTCGGCGCCGGCGCCACGTCGAACGGGACGTCCCAGCTCAGCCTGGTCGCCAGCGCGCTCGCCAGCAGTAGCACCACCTGCGGGGTGATCTCGATCGGGAACCGGTCGATCAGGCCGAAGGTGCGCTCGCTGGCCCAGCGGTCCAGCGCGGCCTGATCGGGCAGCGGCCCGAACTCGGTCGCCGCGGGCAGCGCGGAACTCCAGCCGGCGAGCGGCTCCGGGTCGGCGCGGCCCGGTGCGTACCAGACCGCGGACGCCGCGGCGACCAGCGGATGCGGCTTGTCGAGGAGGGCTCGCGCGAGGTGCGCGGCCGGGCCGGGCTCCATGCCGAGCGCCTCGGCCAGGTCGTCACCGGCGGGTTCGGCGGCGGCGACCAGCCCGAGCACGAGCCACGCCCCCAGCGGTGACGCCACGTGATGCCGCGCACCGGCGGTGGCGTGCAGCCGCTGGGCGTATCGGGCCAGTGCCGGAATCCACTTCTCGGTCATGCCCGTCGAAGCTATCCGGCTCGGCCACGGCCGTCCATCGCCACCGGTTAGGGCGGCGGTTCCCGGGTACCGTTCCGGGGGTGATCGTTTCCTGCCCCGACTGCGGTGCTCCGGGCGTACCCCTGATGTTCGGTCTTCCGGCGCCGGAGGCGCAGCGGGCCGCCGCCGAGGGTGACCTGGCGCTCGGTGGCTGCGTGGTCTCCGCGGATGCGCCGAACTGGCAGTGCCCGCACGGGCACCGCTGGCGCGACGCCGACGAACAGGCCTGGGACCGGCGCCTGCTGACCGTCCTGCAGGCGCACGGTTACCCCGCGGCGGGTGACTAGGCGGCCGGGCGCAGCAGCCGGCCGGCCGGGCGGCTGCGGCCCCGGCTCAGCAGGGCCACCGCCGCGAGCAGGAGCAGCAGCACGGCGGCGAACCAGGTCATCACGGTGACCGCGGGCAGCACCTGGGTGGCGATGCCCAGGCCCACTGCGGGCAGGCCCAGTCCCAGGTAGGCCAGCAGGAAGAGACCGGCCAGGGCGGCGCCCCGCTCAGCCGGGGCGGCGCTCGCCGCAACCGAGCCGAGCGCGGCCTTGAACAGCACCCCGGCGCCGACGCCGGCCGCCATGCCACCGATCAGGAAGGTGACCAGGCTCGCCGTGTGCATCCCGGCGACCAGGGTGAGGATGCCGCCGGCCTGGGCGAGCAGGCCGAGCGTGGTCTTCGCCGGGCCGCTGAGCCCACCGGTCAGCGACTGCGCGATCGCCGCGCTGCCGAAGACCGCGAACACCACCGCGCCGGCCAGCGCCCGCGACGGGTGGTGCAGGGTGCCGGCCACGAAACCGGGCGCGAGCGAGGTGAAGACGCCGAACACCGCGAACGAGGCGACCGCGGCGGCCGCCGCCGCCAGATAGGTGGTCCGGTCGCCGGGCACGCCGATCCGCTGCGGCCGGTAGCGATATCTCGCCGCCTGCGGCGGCACGGTCTCCGGCGTCAGCGCCACGGCGGCGACGCTCAGCACCAGCAGGGCGACGAAGACGACGTACGGCGTACGCAGCGGCGCGGCCCCGTACTGGGCAAGCAGACCGGTCACGAGAGTGCCCAGGCCCAGCCCGCCGCTGTTGACCGCGGTGGAGACCACCTCGAACCGCTGGCGCGACGCGCCGGGCCGGTGTGCCGCGTGCAGTTCCTGCAGGTGGGCCGTCGCGGTCGCGGTGATCATGCCGACCCCGAGGCCGGTGACGAACCGGGCGGTCAGCAGGACCGGCAGCGACGTGCCGGTGAGGAACAGCACGGCGGCGAGCAGTTCCAGGCCGAGCGCCGGGAGCAGGATCCGCTTGCGGCCGATCCGGTCCGAGACGTGCCCGGCCAGCAGCAGGCTGACCACCACGCCGAGCGAGTAGACGGCGAAGACGACGGTGACCGTGAAGGTGGAGAAGCCGTCACGTGCCATGTAGAGGGGGTAGAGCGGGGTCGGCACGGTGGAGAAGGCCATGGCGGTCAGGAACGCCAGGGCGATCGCCCAGAATCCGGCGTGCAGCCGGGCCGGCGTCGCGGTCGATGCGGTCATGCGGCCACTGTCTGCCGGGCGATCATCACCGGCAACGAAAGTTCGAGCTTGATCCCATCTGCGTTGTTGATACTTGCAGGTGTGGAACTCCGTCAGCTCGAATACTTCGTCGCCGTCGCCGAGGAGCAGTCGTTCACCCGTGCCGCGACCCGGCTGCACGTGGTGCAGTCCGCGGTGTCGGCGGCCGTCAAGACGCTGGAACGCGAGCTCGGCGCCACCCTGCTGGACCGCAACGCCCGACGGGTGCTGCTCACCGACGCCGGCGCCGCCCTGCTGCCGCGGGCCCGCGCCGCCCTGGACGCGGCCCGGGACGCCCGCGACGCGGTCGCCGAGGTCAGCGGCGGGCTGCGGGGCACGCTGCGGATCGGGACCCTGACCTCGATCCGGGTCATCGACCTGCCCGCGCTGCTCGGCGAGTACCACCGCCGGCACCCCGGCGTGCTGCTGCGCACCAGCGCGGCCACGTCCGGCTCGCTGGGGCTGGTCGAGGCGATCGTCGAGCACCGGCTCGACCTGGCGTTCGTCTCGCTGCCCGGCGCGCGGCCGGCCGGCGTACGGCTGATCGAGCTGGCCGCCTCCGACATGGACCTGGTCGTCCCGGCCGGTCACCCGCTGGCCGGGCGCACCACCGTCGCGATCGAGGAGCTGGCCGGGATGGACTTCATCGACTCGCCGGCCGGTTACGGCAACCGGGCGGTCACCGACCGCGCGTTCACCGCCGCCGGTGTCCCCCGCCGGGTCACCATCGAGATCGCCGACATCGCCACCGGGGCCGCCCACGTGCGGCACGGCCTCGGCATCGCGCTGCTGCCCCGCTTCATCCTGACCGGCCCGGATCTCGACGGCGTGGTCACGCTGCCGGTGGCCGGCGCCGGCCTGAGCTGGCCGCTGTCACTGGCCGTGCCCACCGACCGGACGCCGGGCGCGGCTGCCCGCGCCCTGATCAGCCTGCTCGACGATCACCTGCCGGCCGGGGTCACTCCCCGTCGCCGACAGCCTTGAACAGGGCGGCCACCTCGGCGTTCGACAGGTGGCGGAAGCCACCCGGGCGCAGGTCACCGAGCCGGATCGGGCCGACCGCGGTGCGCACCAGCCGGGTCACCGGGTGCCCGACGGCGTCCATCATCCGGCGCACGATGTGCTTGCGGCCCTCGTGCAGGGTGATCTCCACCTGGGCGGTCTTGCCGATCGCGTCGACCAGGCGGAAGCTGTCGACCTTCGCCGGGCCGTCCTCCAGCTCGACCCCGGACTGCAGGGCCCGGCCCACGCTGCGCGGCAGCGGCCCGACCACCTCGGCCAGATAGGTCTTGGAGACGCCGTAGGACGGGTGCATCAGCTTGTGCGCCAGCCCGCCGTCGTTGGTGAACAGCAGCAGGCCCTCGGAGTCGGCGTCGAGGCGGCCGACGTGGAACAGGCGCTGCTCGAAGTTCGCCCCGAGGAAGTCGGCCAGCTCGGTGCGGCCCTTCTCGTCGTCGAGGCTGGAGACGACGCCGCGCGGCTTGTTCAGCGCGACGTAGACCAGTTTGGTGTTGGTGATCACCCGCTGCCCGTCGACGTGGATCTCCGCCGTGGCGGGGTCGACCTTGTCGCCGAGTTTGGCGACCCGGCCGTTGACGGTGACGCGCCGCCGGAAGATCAGATCTTCGCAGGCGCGCCGGGATCCAACACCGGCCGCCGCCAGGACTTTCTGGAGGCGTTCGGCGGTGTCAGCCTGAGGCATCGAGCACTTCTTCCACATCGTCGGGCAGGAACGGAGCAAGCGGCGGCAGCTGGTCGACCGAGTTGAGGCCGAGCTTCTCGAGGAACAACGTCGTCGTCCGGTACAGGTATGCCCCGGTCTCCGGTTCGGTGCCGCACTCCTCGATCAGGCCGCGAGTGACCAGCGTACGCATCACCCCGTCACAGTTCACACCGCGGATGGCCGAGATGCGCGAACGGGTCACCGGCTGCTTGTAGGCGACCACCGAGAGTGTCTCCAGCGCGGCCTGGGTGAGGCGCACCGACTGCCCGTCCAGCACGAAGCGCTCGACGTACGCCGCGTACTCCGGCCGGGTGTAGAGCCGCCACCCGCCGGCCACCCGCCGCAGGTCGATGCCGTGGCCGGCCGCGGTGTAGCGCGCGGAGATGTTCTCCAGCGCCCGCGCCACCCGCTCCACCGGCTGCTCCAGGACCTGGGCGAGCTGAAGCTCGCCGGTCGGCTCGTCGACCACCAGCATGATCGACTCCAGGGCGGCGGCCAGCTCGGCCTCGTCCAACATCACCGGGGTACGGGTGAGCTCGCCGTCGTCCGGGGCCTGGTGGTGCCGGTTGCCCCGCGCCTGCGCCGGCACGGTGACCGGCGGGGCGGCGGCGTCGTCCGGAACCGGCACGTCCACCGGAACCGCCTGCTCCTCGGGTCCGGCCTCCTCCTCGGCCTCCTCGATCGGCTCGGGCACCGGCAACTCCGGCTCCGGCTCGACCTCGGTCGGCTCCGGCTCCTCGTCGTCCTCGCCGGGCAGCTCATGCGGCGCGTCGATCGCCACCGGCGACAGCACCTCGTCGTCGGCCGGCTCGGGCGCCGGCTCGAACTCGCTCTCCTGGGGCTCGGCTTCCTCGGGCTCGGACTCCTCGGGCTCGGCTTCCTCGGGCTCGGCTTCCTCGGGCTCGGACTCCTCGGCCTCGAACTCCTCGGCCTCAAGCTCGCCGGGCTCAACAAGCCCGTCGGGCTCGAGCTCCTCGAGCTCCGCGTGCTCGTCCTGGTAGTCGCGGTCCGGCTCCCGGTTGCGCTCCCACGGCGGCACCCACGCGGCCGCCTGCGCCGCCAGGGAATCGGGACGCTGCTCGCTGCTCACGATGTCTCCTCCACCGCCGACGGTCCACCGGCCGGAACGTCACCCACGCCAAGATCACCATCGGACCGGGGCGCGTCAAGCTCGTCCGGGGTGCTTTCGTCCGAACCGGTGGCCTTCGCGGCATCATCGGCCCCCTCGGGCGCCGGTTTGCTGCCCTCGTAGTCGTCGATGTCCAGCTCACCGCCGTCGTCGTCGCCGCCGATCCAGCGCACGGTCAGCTCGTCCAGCGACACCGGCTGCTCGAAGTCGATCAGGCCCTCCCGGTAGAGCTCCAGCAGCGCCAGGAAGCGGGCCACCACCTCCAGGGTGTTCTCACAGTCGGCGACCAGCAGGCTGAAGGTGGCCGACCCGGCCCGGCGGATCCGGTCGCGCAGCAGGGCGGCGTGCTCCCGGACGCTGACCCGCACCTGGTGGATGTGCGCGATCGACACCTGCGGCGGGCCCGGCTTGGGCAGGAACTGCTTGAGCGCCATCTTCAGCAGGCGCTCCGGGCCGATGCCGAGAACCAGCTCGGGCAGCGCCTCCGCGTACCTCGGCTCCAGCGACACCATCCGCGGCCAGCGGCGCGCCCCGCTCTCCTCCAGGTTCGCGATGTGCGCGGCGGCCTCCTTGTAGGCCTTGTACTGCAGCAGCCGGGCGAAGAGCAGGTCGCGAGCCTCCAGCAGGGCCAGGTCCTCCTCGTCCTCGACCTCGGCGGCGGGCAGCAGCCGGGCCGCCTTGAGGTCCAGCAGGGTGGCCGCGACGAGCAGGAACTCGCTCGCCTCGCCGAGGTCCCAGTCGTCGCCCATCGCCCGGATGTAGGCGATGAAGTCGTCGGTGACCTGGTGCAGCGCCACCTCGGTGACGTCCAGCTTGTGCTTGCCGATCAGCTGCAGGAGCAGGTCGAAGGGGCCGGTGAAGTTGTCCAGCCGGACGGTGAACTTGCCGGAATCGGCCTCCGCCGGGGCGAGTTCGGCGGCATCATCGGTCCCGGCGGGGTCCATGACCGCACCGGGCAGCGACGGGGCAGGCTCTTCGGGCACGTGCCGACCGTAGTCCATGCCGGTCACCAGCTGATCCGGGCTCACGCTGTCAGTCCTCCACGTCGTTGCCGGACAGCCTCCGCCCCTTCCAACGGCGCAACTCGTGACCGGTTGCTGTTCCGCGGTTACGCTGCCGCGATGCGGTCACTGATCTCTCCACGCCTCCTGCTGCGCGAGTGGGAGGACAAGGACGCCGACTTCATCCTCGACATGTACTCACGCCAGGAGGTCTACCGCTTCCTGGGAGCGAATCCGCAACCGGTCCGCGACCTCGACGGGGCGCTGGCGAAGCTGGCCGGCTGGCGCGACCGGCAGGACGACCGGCACGCGATCTGGGCGATCCAGGACCGCCGCAGCGGGCGGCTGCTCGGCACCGCGTTGCTGATCCGGCTGATGGCCTCCGGCGACCCGCTGGAGCCGGCAGACGAGACCGAGATCGGCTGGCACCTGCACCCGGACGCCTGGGGCAACGGTTACGCCACCGAGGCGGCGACGGCGGTGCTGGCCTACGCCGCCCGGATGGGCCTGCCCACCGTGCTGGCGGTCACCTA